>NZ_JBIMQP010000049.1:0-3534 GCF_043945315.1 Enterobacter cloacae complex sp. 2024EL-00227 | reverse complement strand
CATCAGGCGCGGAACTCATCGAGGCGCGGGAATAAAATCCCATTCAGACGCCGGATAGATTCAAGCAAGCCAACTTGTCGTCAAAATCGGTGTTGCAAAAACGGGAGTGACCATAGATTCCGTTTTCCAAGCGGACCCCAATTAACACTTGCCAACCTATCTACTGGTTGGTAGATTTGATTTTAACAACACGACACACAAACAAAAACACACAACAGAACATCAGGAGCGTCATCATGAAAAACATCATCAAAACCACCCTTGCCATCATCGCCCTGTCCGCCAGCGCACTGAGCTATGCCGCCAGCCCGCAAATGGTTTCCCGCAGCGAAGCAGCATCGCTGCAAAAAATTGGGGTGGTCTCTTCCGGTGGCTTCACCACCCTGGATGACCTGGTGGCCTCACTGGATATGAAAGCCGCTGATGCCGGGGCCACACACTACCGCATCACCAGTGCCACCGGTATGAATAAACTTTCCGGTACCGCTGTCCTGTATCGTTGAATACCCGTTACCCTCGCAACTGCGCCCGGAACCCTTCTGGTTTCCGGGCGCAGTTGTGTCTGAATAACAGGCACCCGCAGGTGCCAGGAGAACATTATGTCCACCCATGACAGTCTGATTGAACTGACTGATACCCTTATCCAGCAGAACGGCTACCAGGGCTTCAGCTATGCTGATCTCGCTGACGGTCTGGGAATACGGAAGGCCAGTATCCATTACCATTTTCAGACCAAAACCGACCTCGGGCTTGCCTATTGTGAATACAAGGAGGCCAGCCTGCTGAAACTGGAAGCTGCCCTGTTACAGCT
Source organism: Enterobacter cloacae complex sp. 2024EL-00227 (assembly GCF_043945315.1). Lineage (NCBI taxonomy): Bacteria > Pseudomonadati > Pseudomonadota > Gammaproteobacteria > Enterobacterales > Enterobacteriaceae > Enterobacter > Enterobacter cloacae complex sp. 2024EL-00227. Next base: position 2,723 of record NZ_JBIMQP010000049.1, on the reverse strand, counting down.
GCCACCGGGTAAAGCCCGTCTGCAGGGTTATATGGACGCATTTCTCAAATGCGCCGACAGCGGCCAGATGTGTGGCATTCACGCCATGCTGTCCGACAGCGCCCTGTTTGAAGAACCTCTTCAGAAAGCCACCTCACGACTGGCACAAACCGACCTGCGCATCCTGACCAGTGTGCTGGTTTCGGGTCGTGAAAGCGGTGAACTGGCTTTTACTGCTGAGCCGGCTGACGTGGCCATTATCATCGGCAGCGCCATTAAAGGGGCCCTGATGCTCAATCGGATCCCTCCTCATGATGCCTGTTCCCGCACCATGAGCGCGCTTATTCAGCTACTCTCCCGCCCGTAAAGCCACGCCTGTGGCTGCCCCGGTTTAACCGGGGCAGCCAGCACTCAAAAAAATCACCGCTGACAACGCCTGTATTCCGGGGGCCTCAGAAGACATTAAGACTTTCCTTGCGTTTAATTTCCAGTTACCCCTTGCCAATCTATCTACTGGTAGGTAGAATAAATATTAACAACACGACAACACAATAAAACAGACATGCAGGGGGCATCATCATGAAAGCACTTATCAACGACGTTATCGCTGTCTTCACCCGTAAAGCCCATGGACCGGTCATCATCAAATCCGATCTTACTGAGGAAGAAAAAGCAGCTCTGGTACCGGTCCGTACACTCTCTGTTGGCTGGGTGTCTTCCGTGGATGAGCTGGAGCGGGAGGTTATCCGCGAAGCCCTTGAACATGGCGCTGCCGCTTATCTGATTTCTGAGCTTGAGCAGGCCCGTTTCGTTCATGCCCGCGCCACGCTGTTTGCATAAACACAAAACGAAAATAAAAGGACACACACCATGAAAAATAACGTCGAGACACAACTGCGCCGGTTACTTCGTAAAACGTCAGGCCTGGACATTATGGTTCTGCGGCTGTCAGTGATTTTCATCTTCGCCCTGTTTGGCACCTACAAATGGTTTGCCTTCGAGGCCAATGCCCTTCACCACCTGCTGCCAGGCACCTGGCTCGGTGCGCTGTATCCGGCTCTCGGCGTTCAGGGGCTCAGCTACGCACTCGGCGTGGTGGAAAATATCACCCTTCTGGCCCTGATTGCCGGATTTTTCCGGCCGGCAGTGGGTGCAGCAGGCGCCCTGATGGTGGCAGGCACCGGCATCGTCACCCTGAGCCTTCTGCCGCAGCTGGGTCGCATTGACAGCTTCATTATCAAGGATGTTCTTCTGATTGGGGCTGGACTGGTGCTGTTGCGTCATGACCTGCGACGGACACTGATTAACCGGAGGGCGAAGCAACTCAGCGCCGTGCACAAACCCCGCTCGTCTGACGCATTGTCAGCCATGGGGTGACCCTGAATTACGCAGCAGCCTGATATTTCTGGCCAGCAAATATGACACCACTCCCGGGTTCATGGTGAGAGGCATGGAAGCCGCCTTTCGGGCGGGGATCACTCCCCGCTACTTTTTAGAGCGCTACCTGGAAAATAAGTCGCTCCCCGCCAACCCGGACTTTGAAAAACACTATCTGGATCTTATTCATGAGCAGGACCCGTCCCGGTGAGTGAGATTTGTCAGGAGAGCGATATGAACAAACCGTATAAAAAAGACCCACAGACCATTCAGGCACTGACGGAACTGCAGTTCAGCGTCACCCAGAAAAGCGCCACTGAGCGCCCGTTTACCGGAGAATATGACGACCACTTTGAGGACGGACTGTACGTGGATATCGTCTCCGGTGAGCCACTGTTCTCGTCGAAGGACAAATTTGATTCGGGCTGTGGCTGGCCGGCATTCAGCAAACCAGTGGAAAACAACGTCCACAACCTGAGCGACCTCAGTCATGGCATGGTGCGTACTGAAGTGCGTTCCCGTCACGGTGACAGCCATCTGGGACACGTCTTCCCTGACGGGCCACAGGATACCGGTGGATTACGTTACTGCATTAACTCGGCTTCACTGCGTTTTATCCCGAAAGGCGCTCTGGAAACAGAAGGATACGGTGAATTTCTTCCCCTGTTTGAGAAAGGAGATAAGCATGAAAACTGATGTGGCAATCCTTGCCGGTGGTTGTTTCTGGGGTGTCCAGGAGCTGATCCGCAAACTCAATGGCGTGGTCAGCACCGAAGTGGGCTATACCGGCGGACGTAATGATAACCCGACATACCAGCACCACCCAGGACATGCGGAGGCGGTGAAGGTGGTGTATTCCCCGGATAAACTGAGCTACCGAAAACTACTGGAATATTTCTTTAGTATTCACAACCCTACAACAATACTTCGTCAGGGTAATGACGTCGGCTCAAGCTACCGCTCAGCCATCTTTTTCACCACAGAGGAGCAAAAGCAGCAGGCAAACCAGCTTATCCGTGAAATAGATGATTCAGGAGTCTGGCCCGGAGTCGTGGTGACAGAAGTAGAGCAGGCCGGTGAGTTCTGGTCTGCAGAGCCAGAGCATCAGGATTACCTGCAGCATAATCCCGACGGCTATACCTGCCATTTTGAACGACCTGACTGGACGCTTCCGGGATAAGTCACCGTCGCAGACTCGCAGCATTCAGCCCCGCCCATGTGCGGGGCTTTTTTGTTCATAGGGGTCGGTTCCGGCTGAGGGCGAAATGACACCCTAAGCGTTAGCTCTGTGTCGTTGCACGATGTCAGCGACGGTATTCTTGCTGATACCGAGCTCGCGTGCGATCCAGCGATAGCTGCGTCCCTCG
>NZ_JBIMQP010000048.1:0-3842 GCF_043945315.1 Enterobacter cloacae complex sp. 2024EL-00227 | reverse complement strand
CGTTCCTTTCTCAAGAACGGCGTGCCGCAGCCGCTCAAGCCCGGCATCGATGGCCATCAGCGCCGCCACAATCTGTACCCTGTCATGGCCGGTGCCGCCGCCGGCGTTAACACGGCGGGCTATCTGGTTCAGGTTATTGCCCATACCGGCAAGCTGGCGCAGCAGCGCCGGCGAGAGTGAGGGGAGCTTTCCGGTGCGCGCAGGCTTTTCGTCCAGGCAGGTCTGCCGCATCCACGCCGCCAGCGGCCTGCCGTCGCAGCGCTCAAGCAGCCGCCGGTGCTCGCCCTCCGTCACCCACATGGTGAGCATCTTGTTCCGTTTCTCTGACAAACCGGCCTCCTGATAACGCCGGGACGGGCGGGAAAGCCTTTCCCGGTCGGCGCGGGGTTGGACAAGCCGCAGGCGCGTCAGTGGCTTTTGGCGGGTTTCGGGGCGCAGCCCTGAACCAGTCACGTAGCGCTAGCGGAGTGTATACTGGCTTACTATGTTGGCACGGATGAGGGTGTCAGTGAAGTGCTTCATGTGGCAGGAGAAAAAAGGCGGCACCGGTGCGTCAGCAGAATATGTGATACAGGATATATTCCGCTTCCTCGCTCACTGACTCGCTGCGCTCGGTCGTTCGGCTGCGGCGAGCGGAAATGGCTTACGAACGGGGCGGAAATTTCCTGGAGGATGCCAGGAAGAAGCTTAACAGGGAAGCGAGAAGGCCACGGCAAAGCCGTTTTTCCATAGGCTCCGCCCCCCTGACAAGCATCACGAAATCTGACGCTCAAATCAGTGGTGGCGAAACCCGACAGGACTTAAAGATACCAGGCGTTTCCCCCTGGTGGCTCCCTCGTGCGCTCTCCTGTTCCTGCCTTTCGGTTTACCGGTGTCATTCCGCTGTTATGGCCGCGGTTTCTCATTCCACGCCTGACACTCGGTTCCGGGAAGGCAGTTCGCTCCAAGCTGGACTGTATGCACGAACCCCCCGTTCAGTCCGACTACCACGCTCTTTCCGGTAACTATCAACTTGAGTCCAACCCGAAAAGGCACGACAAATCGCCATTGGCAGTAGCCACTGGTAAACAGGATGTGCGAGAGATGTTGTGAGAGTTCTTGAAGTGGTGCCATTACTACGGCTACACTGGAAGGACAGATTTGGTGACACGTCTCGCACAAGACTGTTACCACGGTTCAGAAACTTGCCGGTTTACTGAACCTTCGAAAAACCACCTTGCCGGGTGGTTTTTTCGTTTACAGGGCAAGAGATTACGACGGTAACGACAGGATCACAAGAAGATCCTAACCTCGAAAACATTGCTCATATCCACGTCTGGATATCAACCACCCCCAGTTACTGCCACCACTTCTGTTCCCCTTGATAACATATCCTTTTGAAAAGATTACTAATCAGGCAAGATAGTAGGATGATGCACAATCACCCAACAAACCAGCATAACCATTTGAATAAATAGAAAAATAAAAACATAGGATATTAGAGTAATGAAATACATTTGCTTTGCAGCAGTAATGATTTCCCTTACAGGATGCGTTAATTCAAGTGGCGTATTACCCATGGGGCCAGATACTTATTCCATATCTGTTCATGCTGCACCTGTAAGGGGACAGGCTGGAGCAAAAAAAGCTGCGTTAACAGAAGCGAACCAATATTGCCTTAATCAAGGCAAGACCATCCTTGTGAAGAACATGGATCACTCTACGTTTAGCTCGCTTCCAGGGGATGATATAAGCGTCATATTCCAATGCTTATCGGTTGGCGATAGTGGATTACAGCGACCTAATTATCAAAGTCCTGCTGATGTAAACGTCAACGTTAATTAGGCACCATTTACCATAACATCCGTTGGCCGCACCGCTGAAACGGGGTTGGCTGCGTTTCCGGTGCCAGACGCGAGAAAGTGGCGACAGACATAACGAAAAAACACCAGAAACGCAGCCGCTGAATATTACACTGGTGCATAGTCATGCAGCCAGATGCATGGATGTTAAAGTCACACTAAAATCCGCGCCAATGCCTTAAAAACCGACAAATGCTTCTCCAGCCAGTCCCACAGCTCCGCCGCCAGATACAGGCAGTTAAGCAATGATTCAATAAGATTTAACAGCTTCATTTCCCGCTCCTGAATAAGTCGTGACCTTTTTGATCACGAACCTATTTAGCGGGAGAAATAAGAGCCCCTCTTCGTGCGGGTTGTCAGCTGCCTGGATGGTTTAAAGTGTCGGCCCGCGGTAGGTTTTCTGCGGCTGGCGCTCCAGCTCCAGTGTTTTCTGATACTCATTCTCCCTCTGCCGGAGCTCGATGGCATTCAGTTCCCGGACAAGCGGCGCAGCTGCTCGCTTAAACTCAGCACCTGCGTGCTCAAGTCCGACACGCGCTCGTTCAGCACCGCGTTCTCCCGTTGCATAAGCCCACACATGCTCCGCCATTCCGCGAAGGCGCTCTCCCATTCGTCCAGCCTTTGCGAGTAGTCCTGCTGTAGCTGCTCTAATGCGCTCAGCAACTGCTTTTCCAGCTCTGTCATTTTCCGCTACTCCTGTTTCAGGCGGATCCATGTCGTCCCGTCGTAGGGGATGGCTTCGGTTTGCATCCCGGGCGGCAGGATAAGAAACCTCCGGCCGTCGCTGCTCTCCTGATAGCGCACTCCCCACGTCCGGGCAGTCATTTTCGCCAGGGTATCTTCCTGCTGACGAAGATGCGTGTAATTGTCGGTTATCTGCTGCCCCTGCCACCACAGTATGCTCCCGCTCGTGCCGATCAGCAGCGCTGACACCATCAGGATGGTGAACCATGTCCGCCCGGCAGTCCGCAGTACGCTCCGCCGGTTTTTCTCCATCGCCTCGCTCATACTCTGCTCGTGTGCGAGGATGGCGTCGCTGATTCTCCTCGCGCTTGCGCTCAGTTCCGCTCTGACAGACTGCTCGTGCTCGCTGAATGCGGCTTTCAGCATCTCGCCGGTACTCTGCTGCTGCGCTTTCGATTGCTGCTCTAAGTCCTTCGCCAGCGTTAAAAGACTGCTCATAGATGGCTCCCTTCAGTCGGATGTTTCGCCCCCCGTCCGGGTCGGCAATGCTGATACTGCTTTTCGTGGTGCGCACCACCTCAAAACCTGACCGTTCCAGCGCCTCAGTGACGTCCTGACGGTTTTTCAGCTCCCCGGACGAAGCAAGGGTCAGCAGTCCGCGCGTGATGGCTTCAGTGGCCTCCTGCTTCGTTTTCGGCAGTCCGGACGGCGTGACCAGCGCCCGGCGGTTTTCCGGCGCGTTCGGGTCATGCAGCCCCAGTCTGCCGTTCACGATGGTCTGCCAGGCATCGATGCGCGGCCGGTCGGCGCGGTCGTAGTACGGCTGGAGCCGCCTGCCGGTCAGCAGTTCGGTATTGGGGATCAGAAAGTTCAGCTCCAGACGCCCCTTGTCCGCGTGCTCCACCCACAGAATGCTGTACTGATCTTTATCGAGTCCGGGCATCAGAACCCGCTCGAAGCTGGCCATCAGTTTTTCCCGCTGGCCGGGAGGCAGATCGGCCTCCGCAAACGACAGGACGCCGGAGGTGTATTTCTTCACGTAAGGCGACGCATCAATCAGCTCCCGGACTTCTTCCGGCTTCCCCTGCAGGACGCTGGCGCCTTCACGCTGCCGGTCTTTACCCAGCAGATAGTCCACCGGCCCGGCGCCACCGCCGCGACCGCGTGGATGAAATTTAACGATCATCGTCCGTTCCTTTCTCAAGAACGGCGTGCCGCAGCCGCTCAAGCCCGGCATCGATGGCCATCAGCGCCGCCACAATCTGTACCCTGTCATGGCCGGTGCCGCCGCCGGCGTTAACACGGCGGGCTATCTGG
>NZ_JBIMQP010000047.1:0-4406 GCF_043945315.1 Enterobacter cloacae complex sp. 2024EL-00227 | reverse complement strand
CGAACATTACAACGAATGGCATCCGCATAGTGCACTGGGGTATCGTTCGCCACGGGAATATCTGCGGCGGCGAACCAGTAATGGGTTAAGTGATAAAAAGTGTATGGAAATATAGGGGCCAATCCAGGTGATGATACTGACGTTGCATCTCATATTCTCCATGCAATTACTGTATGAATGTACAGTAGCAAAAGTCCTGGAGACTATCCAGCACGATCTGTAATTTACCTGAAAGGTAATAACTTTCCTGTTTGTTATTCATTCAATTCATATAAGGTTTATCAGGTAATAAACTGTCCTGATGATGCATGCGCGCCGGGCGCTGCTTTACTGGAGACAGGCCATGACGGTATCAACCGTAGTTGACCATAACGATTACACCGGGAACGGCGTTACGACATCATTCCCGTACACCTTCCGCATTTTCAAGAAAACAGACCTGACCGTCTCAGTGATTGACCTGAGCGAAAACATTACGGTGCTGGGGCTGGACACCGATTACACCGTGACGAATGCAGGGGGCTATAACGGCGGCAGTGTTGTACTTACCACTCCGCTGTCGAACGGATGGCAAATATCAATTGCCCGCGAGCTGGAGCCGACACAGGAAACTGACCTGCGCAACCAGGGTAAGTTCTTCGCTGAGGTGCATGAAGATGCGTTCGATAAACTGACGATGCTGATTCAGCAGGTCGGTAGTATGTTCCGTCTGGCACTGCGGAAGCCAACAAGTATCGCGAACTGGTACGATGCCCTTAATAACTACATCCGCAACCTGAAAGACCCGAGAGACCCACAGGATGCAGCAACAAAGAACTATGTCGATACTCTGGCAAATAGCAACCTATCAAGAACGTTGAGAACTCCAGAGCAGATACCTTCATTACCTGGTATTGAACTCCGTAAGAATAAAATTGTTGGATTTGATAGCTTAGGAAATCCAGTCGTTCTTACACCTGAGTCAGGATCTGCGGCTGATGTTTTGCTTGATCTTGCTGATTACGCGCCCGGGAAAGGTGATGAACTTGTAGCAACCAAACAGCCATACACGGGTGCTAAAAATCAGACAGTCCATACAAAGCTGGCGCAGGTCATTAACGTCCTCGATTTTGATGGTGTAGTTGGCGATGGTGTGAATGATGACACGGCTGGTATTCAAGCTGCCGTTGATGCTACTCCGCAAGGTGGAAATCTTAACATTCCAAGCGGAACATTTGTCTTGACAGACGAAATAATTATACAGAAATCAATAACAATTAAAGGGCCCGGCGGAAGGATACTTAGTGACACTTTGGATAGTGATTGTATTATTCAAAAAAACAGTGGGAAGTGTATTTTCAGATTTAGAGCGACTGCCAATGGTTACCTGTTCGGTCAGTATGGTCTTACAGCAGTGCATTTCTATGATTTAAACCTCATTGGTCCAAGCAATACTAGCAGATCAACATATGCATTTGCTTGCGATGAAAGTGTAGCAAGTGGTGCATATCATTTCAGAGGGTGGTCTTTCAATAATGTCAATTTTAGATATTTCGTTTACGGATTCTATTTACGCGGAATAATTTATTTGGGTTGCTTTAACAGAGTTAGAGGAACACGATGCAATGCCTTCGCACTGATAGATAATCTTGCTGGTAGCAATGATTTGTGTGGGCAAATCAGATTCCATCAGTGCGAAGGTACATTCTGCGATAACGGGCTTATGCTTAGCCTTGAGAGCCAGACTGGCGATTATGCCGTGAGTCAAAGCACTCTCGCCCATGGTGATAAGGGGATTCAATTCGGGTGGGCTTGTCACATTGATATTGGAGACGATGTTTCACTTGAAGACAATCGTGATTGCGGTATTTACACCATCATTCCGGCATCAGTGAGTAATCCGAACTGTGAAGCAGCTAAGAATATTCGTGGGATTAAATTTATAGGAAATGGTGATGACATCTGGATTAACAAAGAAACAACTGCATATTCAGGCGGCGGTTTTTCATGGCCTATGCACATTGACGGCAACACATTTGCGGGCACAACAAGAAAGATTTTAAAGATTACAGGTAACTCGCCTTTTGACTCACAGCAATTTGTATTTGGAGTATCAAATACATATTCAGGTGGGCTTGTTCCATTGTCGAAAATTGACTCAAATTTCAGAGGTTATAATGCTATTAAAGAACAGGGTAAAATATCAATCAGTGCGAATGTTACAGCTACAACTGACACGAACGTAGCAACGTTTACAATCCCTGCAGGAAAATCGTGCATAATTTCAAAGTATTCAGCTATCTCGCTCTCTACGAACGCCAGCGGTGGAAATGCGCGATACGCTGCTGCGGTTAGGTTTACCGATGCTACGAACAGTATCGTTCTGAAAGATGTGTCAGGCATAGTGGTAGGTGAGGATTTCGTAATCGCTAGTTCTGGAAACTCTAGGGACGTTGTTGTTTCTCTACGCTCAGACGCTGCGGGCCACACGGCAACGCTGAGTTTTACTTACAAATTCTACTGAAATGATAAATGAGGCAGGCGCCATGGAAGGCACAACAAAGGCTTGACCTTTTGCGTGTTTGCTTACACGATCACATGAAAAACATCAACGGGTGATCGTGTGGGCAAAATATATTCAATTCAGTTCTTGCGTGCCATGGCTGCTATCTTTGTTGTAATCAGTCACGTATGGGCTACTAATGGCGTAATCGGAAAGCCTCTTGGGTTTGATTATATAGGTGGGTATGGAGTAGACATCTTCTTTGTTATCAGTGGCTTTATAATGTGTTACACGATAAAAGATGTTTTCGCTTCACCAAGAAAGGAGGCGCTTTCTTTTATCACGAAACGGATTCTTAGAATATATCCTGTTTATTTTATTATTGCTTCCCCTGCAATAATATATCTGATGCATCAGCACGTTGCTTTTGGTGGCACCCTCTCAATATATGACGTCATTGGTAATTTCCTTTTGCTCCCAACCTTTACACAAAATCCAGACTATCATATGTTTTATTATGTTGCCTGGTCATTGTGCTATGAGATGATGTTTTATGCTCTTTTCGCCCTCCTGATGTGCTTCTGCAAAAGAAAGACCACGTTGGTGCTCTCTATGATCGCTATCATGGTTAGCATGGTTGTTTTCGTTCAGACATTTAGATTACAAGGTGCAATGCTTGGGTGGGTTAATATCACCTATATGATTGGTGACAGTCTAATGATTAACTTTGCCCTTGGATGTGTTGCCTTTCTGGTATACTCACAGATCAGAAATGTATCGGTAAAACCACTAATGGCAATTGGCATGATCGCATTGTTAATTGTTATAGGGATAATAAATGCACAACATCAGGCATACCGACTGTTTAGTTTTGGTATAACCTCTTTTGCAATAGTAATGATTGCTCTGTATACCAGGATACCAGACATGGAGAAATCAAGAGCGGAGAAAGTAGGTGTCTATCTTGGAAATGCGTCTTACAGCATTTACCTTTTCCATCTTTACATAGTCTTCGCTTCAGAGAAAATATACTCAATTGTGCCGATTCAGAAAGACGTCACTGGCGCGATACTGAGCTTAGTTGCCGTTATCCTGGGCTGCATTTTTTACACATTCATAGAGAAGCCATTGAACAGCATTATTCATGGACGTGTTTATAGGCGCTTACATGCTTAACAAAATTATTTGGTTTTACAGGTTTGGTGCATTCATAGCGTTCAGCGCTATGATACTGAATCTTATCGGCGTGACTGATTTCTCTCAAAAAGTCGTCATCATTGACTGCATAGGTCTGCTTGTCTGGCTCCATGCTGAATGGGATTACTCCAGGCGTGGCCGTAATTAAAATTAGGAATTATCGCTGTTGATTCGTTACCAGTGACCCATATATGGTTTATTGTGTATGATGAGCTCACCAACTAAGGGGGTTCATTATGCACATTAAACGGTGGTCACTATGTCGCACTCGTTAACCACGGAATCGCTGAATCAGGGGCTTAGCCTGAGTGCGCTAATGTCTGTGGTCGCGGGTGTGCCGCCGGAGGTGGCTTTAGGAGCACTGGCTGGCGCGGTAATATTTGTTACCTCGGCAGTTGAGTATCCGATAAAGCGGCGGTTACTTCTGGCGTTCCTCAGCTTCTTCTGCGGCCTTCTCTTCTACAAAGCGACAGCATCCATTCTTATCGGTCTTGCCAGCATGATCCCCACGATTACACAGGACTCCTTTGAAAAGGGGATTGTGTTTTCTGCGGGGGCATTTGTGTCGGCTATCGTCGCTGTCCGCATTGGCATATGGCTGTTGACCTGCCCCCACGATTAGATACAACACTCAGTTAGTAACGTCGGAATCTTCATTCTCAGAATGACCCTTTCTCCAGCCCGCTGCAAATTCAGACGGTGTCTGATAATTCAGCGTGGAGTGCGG
>NZ_JBIMQP010000046.1:0-4618 GCF_043945315.1 Enterobacter cloacae complex sp. 2024EL-00227 | reverse complement strand
CCGCGTTCTGTTATCTGACGGACGGCTTCTTCCTTAAATTCAGGTGTAAATCGTGGTGTGCCCATACGCTCCTCCTATGCTCAAACTATAGGGCAGGATCGTCTACCGGGGCGGGGTCAGTCCAACTATAGGGCAGGATCGTCTACCGGGGCGGGGTCAGTCCAGGCTCCCAAACTAACGCAGTCTCGTGTAACTGAAGCTTTTATTCTCGGCTGGAGGAGTAGGAAAATTTTCTGATTTGTAAACGGAGGGGCATTGTAAAGGGAAAAAAGACGAGGGACTCTACAGGCGACATCACATCCCTCGACGAAAAATTCTCAACTGATTTTAGTTAGTAGAGAACGGGAAGGAGAATTTAGGATTTTGATGTATAAAACGCAACGGTAAAATGTAAAATTTTAGTTAACTGACTATAGTTCAATCTACACCAGTTGCCTTCGTCCGGTTTGACCCACCTTTTGATTACCTGGTAAATTATGGCAATGGTGAATCCCCCTAAGCGGTGGGGCGTTCCAGTCAACTGCTGTCTGCAGGTATGCACGCGGCTTTACTGACCAGGGGTAAAGTCACCGGGAGGCACCCGGCACCATGACAATAACTACAACCAGTTTGAAATTCCTTGAGGGCCTGCTGTAAAACGCAGGCCTTTTTTTATGTTTTTGCAAACTGCTGCTACGCTTTAGTGACCTGCCCCCACGATTAGATACAACACTCAGGGTAATGGTGCCAACTTACTGATTTAGTGTATGATGGTGTTTTTGAGGTGCTCCCGTGGCTTCCATCTCCATCAGTTGTCCCTCCTGCTCAGCTACTGAAGGCGTGGTGCGTAACGGTAAAAGTACTGCCGGACATCAGCGCTATCTCTGCTCTCACTGCCGTAAAACATGGCAGCTACAGTTCACTTACACCGCCTCTCAGCCCGGTACACACCAGAAAATTATTGATATGGCCATGAATGGCGTCGGATGTCGCGCCAGTGCACGCATTATGGGCGTTGGCCTCAACACGATTTTACGACACTTAAAAAACTCAGGCCGCAGTCGGTAAACTCACGCATACAACCGGGCAGTGACGTCATTGTTTGCGCGGAAATGGACGAACAGTGGGGTTACGTCGGCGCTAAATCACGCCAGCGCTGGTTGTTTTACGCGTATGACAGGATACGGAGGACGGTTGTGGCGCACGTATTCGGTGAACGCACGTTGGCCACGCTGGAGCGTCTTCTGAGCCTGCTGTCAGCCTTTGAGGTCGTGGTATGGATGACGGATGGCTGGCCGCTGTATGAATCACGCCTGAAGGGAGAACTGCACGTTATCAGCAAGCGATATACGCAGCGCATTGAGCGGCATAACCCGAATCTGAGGCAGCATCTGGCAAGGCTGGGCAGGAAGTCACTGTCGTTCTCAAAATCGGTGGAGCTGCATGACAAAGTCATCGGGCATTATCTGAACATAAAACACTATCAGTAAGTTGGAGTCATTACCTCCTGAGGAATGATAATCGGCATGAATATAGAGATTATAAAAAAGATAAATAACAGAATCGCTAATGAGAATACGGCTGCGCAGCAGACCAGAGCGAATAGACTCTTGATGCTCATCACCTCAAAGAAAACATCGAGTCTGTCAAGACGACTGAAATATCCCCAGAGCACAGTCAGCGCGATCCCTGATATGATGCCAGACGGAGTTAATACCGAAATTAACAGCGTCTTCCATTTTTGATTCATTGTTAACATTCCCTCTTTATTATGGTGGTTAAGCTAAATTAGCAGCGTTACAGCGTACAGGCACCTACCCGAATCTGACCGTCAACAGCTGTTCGAGCTGCAATGACCGAAGAATGGTTTCAGTTTTTTCTGCTTATTAAAATGTATCTTTGAAAAAGTAGACTTTCTGCGGTACGCTCTGACAGTAAGTTTGCCCCCGATTTTTTACGCAGCGCGCCGGACGGAGCCCGACATGATCCTGATTCCCGATGACGAACCGGAGCTGAGTCTGCCCGCAGCCAGTGAGGAATTCCTGCCGGCGCTGTCAGGTGTGAATGCCCCGGTCAGCCCGGCCCGGGCCTACCTGCTTTCACTCAATTCCCACCGCAGCCGGCAGACCATGGCCTCGTTCCTGAACATCGTCGCCGTTATGCTCGGAGCTGCCTCCCTGGAGTCCTGCAGCTGGGGCAGCCTGCGGCGCCATCACGTGATGGCCGTGACCGAACTGCTGCGCGACACCGGCCGGGCCACCGCCACCGTCAACACCTATCTTTCGGCACTCAAGGGCGTGGCGAAGGAAGCCTGGATGCTCAGGCTGATGGACGTGGAGAGCTTCCAGCACATCCGGGCGGTCCGTAACCTGCGCGGCAGCCGTCTTCCGCGCGGCCGGGCCCTGCCGCCGGAGGAGATCCGGGCGCTGTTCGGTGCTTGCGAGGCCGATGACTCCAGCATTGGGGTGCGCGATGCGGCGATGCTGGGTGTCATTCTCGGCTGCGGCCTGCGACGCTCGGAGGCCGTGGGGCTCGATTTGTGTGACATTGTCACAGATGAGCGGGCGCTCAGGGTACTGGGTAAGGGGAACAAGGAAAGGCTGGCCTATATGCCGGCGGGCACCTGGCAGCGGCTCAGAAAGTGGATCGATGACGTGCGGGGAGAAAAAGACGGGCCGCTGTTCACCCGTATCCGCCGCTTTGACACCCTGACGAACGACCGGCTTACCGACCAGACGGTGTACCATGTCCTGCAGGTGCGCCAGCGCCTGGCTGGGATTGCAAAATGCGCACCGCACGATTTAAGGCGAACCTTTGCGACCTCCATGCTGGATAACGGCGAGGACTTAATCACTGTAAAGGATGCCATGGGGCATGCCAGCGTCACCACCACCCAGCAGTACGATCGCCGCGGCGAAGCGCGCCTGCGCACGGCTCGTGACCGTCTGGATCTGATATGAACTTAATAACATACCAAGATGATAAGTTAACAAGATAGTGTGCAAAGATGCTCGCAGGCTGCGCGATTTTCTCGAATGGTTCAACAGTGGAACTTCCGTTAAAGTAGGTCTGCCGGTTATCCTGCTTCCCCTTCTGAACCGGGGTGGTTTGGATATGCGGGATGCCCGGTCCTTTTCGTTCTTTCGCCGGGTACCATATGTGATTTTGAGGGTTATGAAGCGTGAAAATCTTCTGCAACTTCAGAAAAGTAGCTGAGTAACCGGGTATCTCTCGCTGGCATACGTTCATGAGCCGGTTTTATCAGCCCCATCAGCAGAAAGCGGCCGCTATCCCACATGTGTTCTGTGTAAATGAGATAATGATCTGAGGTACGGTTGTAATTCTCTTGTCTGGCACTCCAGGTGAGCTGGAAATGCAGATTAACGTGAATATGCTGGACGTTAGCATCGACAGCGAATGGCGGGAAATCAAAGGGGGCGTCCCTTCCAAGGAGATTCGACGGTGCGCCAGTTGATTTATACGTGATGAACTCTGCCTGTAGCTGACTCTCCAGCTCAGGGTAAACGGCAAACGTGGGCTGGAAAAACGAATCCCACGTGACATGACTGTACTCAGCCGTTAACGCCATTTGGCCGCAGCCCTGTCGCCTGAATCCAGCAGGTGATTCATGGCCGAGAGGTTGATTCCAGAGTCACGCACTTCTGTCGTTCGCGTGATTTGATCAATCAGACTAAGGTAGTTTTTGGTCGCAAGACTGACCATCTTAATGGCCTTAAAGAACGCAAACTCAACAGAATTCCTGTCATACGACTGAATGATGTTTTTTTCCGGCAACATCAGAACAAAGGACTCTGCGATACCTGCGACATGGATAGTATGATTTCTGATGTCGCTGGCGACTTTGATAGCGCCGGAGAAATCGCTGTCTGCATACCGGGCCAGCTCAATGCGACTTGAGCGTAATTCTTCAGCTACGTCATTGAGAGCAACAGTGAGCTCGCTGATATCGGTTTTGTTGACTCTGGAGCCCATTTCGTAAACCCGTTCAACAATCGTAGGCTGACACGCAACCGCTTTGGGTTGCGGCTGGAAACTGGCAAGAACCAGTGCCACTGCGGCCTGCAAGTGCTGGATTTTAAATTTCACGACGACGGACTCCATAATCATCATCTCTCGACGAGGCGCTGCATTTTACTACTGAACTTAACTATATGCTAAAAAAAGTTGGTTGCATATGTGGCTGGCACAGCAAACAGGAAATTGAAATCCTCTATCTGGCCGTGGCTTTCAGGATTGCTGCCTGGAGTCTTTCAGCGGTTACGGCTTCCGGGAAAACCGTGATGGTGTCAGGAGTCGCTCCGCTAACGGGCATGACGATGATCCCCGGCGTTCCGGTGAGTCCCAGCGCCTCAGCCAGGTTACTGTTTTTCTCCAGGGATGCGGTATGGTCGCCAGGAGCTGGGGTGGTCAGTCCCGCCTTTGACGCTGCTCCGTGAATATCCTCCGCCGTCAGTTTGCCTTCATTATGGCCGGTGGCGTAGATGGGGTCAATTTGGATATCGAAAATTATTGTACTATAAGGACTTCCCCGGCATGTCAAAGCCGGTATTTATGGTTTCTGTCTGCTCTTCAGTAAAAATAAAGGGGAGAGACTGCGGTACTATAAACGGCCATGATG
>NZ_JBIMQP010000045.1:0-4793 GCF_043945315.1 Enterobacter cloacae complex sp. 2024EL-00227 | reverse complement strand
CCAGATAGCCCGCCGTGTTAACGCCGGCGGCGGCACCGGCCATGACAGGGTACAGATTGTGGCGGCGCTGATGGCCATCGATGCCGGCCTTGAGCGGCTGCGGCACGCCGTTCTTGAGAAAGGAACGGACGATGATCGTTAAATTTCATCCGCGCGGCCGCGGCGGTGGCGCCGGGCCGGTGGACTATCTGCTGGGTAAAGACCGGCAGCGTGAAGGCGCCACCGTCCTGCAGGGGAAGCCGGAAGAAGTCCGGGAGCTGATTGACGCATCGCCTTACGTTAAGAAATACACCTCCGGGGTACTGTCGTTTGCGGAAGCGGATTTACCTTCCGGCCAGCGGGAAAAGCTGATGGCAAGCTTTGAGCGGGTTCTGATGCCCGGACTTGATAAAGACCAGTACAGCATCCTGTGGGTGGAGCATCGTGACAAGGGGCGGCTTGAGCTGAATTTTCTGATCCCGAACACGGAGCTGCTGACCGGCAGACGGCTCCAGCCGTATTACGATCGCGCCGACCGTCCACGCATCGATGCCTGGCAGACCATCGTGAACGGCAGACTGGGGCTGCACGACCCGAACGCACCGGAGAACCGGCGGGCACTGGTCACACCGTCTGCACTGCCTAAAGCGAAGCAGGAGGCTGCAGAAGCGATTACACGCGGTCTGCTTGCTCTTGCCTCATCCGGGGAGCTGAAAACCCGTCAGGATGTCACTGAGGCGCTGGAAAGCGCAGGTTTTGAGGTGGTCCGCACCACAAAAAGCAGTATCAGCATTGCCGACCCGGACGGGGGGCGAAACATCCGACTGAAGGGAGCCATTTATGAACAGTCTTTTAACGCTGGCGAAGGACTTAGAGCAGAAATCGAAAGCGCAGCAGCAGAATACCGGCGAGATGCTGAAAGCCGCATTCAGCGAGCACGAGAAATCTGTAAAAGCGGAACTGAACGAAAGCGCGAAGAGAATCAGCGCCGCCATCCTCGACCACGACCGGAAACTGTCCTCAGCCATGAGCCAGCGCACGAAAGGCATGGTGCGCATGGTCAGCCAGACGTGGCTGACCATCGTCCTGGTCTCCGCGCTGCTGATCGCCTCGAGCGCGGGCATTCTGTGGTGGCAGGGGCAGCAGATACTCGACAACTACACGACCATCCGGGAGCAGAAGAGCACGCAGGCCATGCTGTCAGAGAGGAACAGCGGCGTGCAGCTCTCGACCTGCGGCGAGCAGAGACGCCGCTGCGTGAAGGTGAACCCGGAAGCGGGACGGTTCGGAGAGGATTCGAGCTGGATGATACTGGCGGGGAAATAGCACATGACGGAGCTGGAAAAACAGTTGCTGAGCGCATTAGAGCAGCTACAGCAGGACTACTCGAAAAGGCTGGACGAGTGGGAGAGCGCCTTCGCGGAATGGCGGACGATGTCTGGTCTTATGCAACGGGAGAACGCAGCGCTGAGCGAGCGCGTCACGGGCTTGAGCAGGCAGGTGCAGAGTTTGAGCGAGCAGCTGCGCCGGTTGTCGAGCGACTGAATGCCGTCGAGCTGCACCGGGAGCAGGAGCGCGTGGTGCAGCATCAGAAAGCGCTGGAGCTGGAGCGATCTCAGCGACAGCGGACGTATAACAGCCCTTCACTGTGATAACCTGATAAAACGGGGCTTTCGGTGGACATCTGCGCTGAAAGCCGGAGCCATTCACCCGACTGCATAGCCATGCAGCCGGGTGAAATTTATCTGGCGCAGAATGCGCGGTTTAGCGGAGAGTTTGCTGCCGGTTTTACCGGGCTGACGCCGCATTTGTTCCGAACCCGTCCGGGGCGGTGCTGATAAGGGATGTTATGGTAAATGCGGCATTTTTTATTATATGGAGTGTATTTTTATGAGAATTAAAAAGCCTCACCTTCGTCCGATAGTCATAACCTTGTCCGTTGGTGGGATTTTGTTAACTTCTATTTTTCTGATTGCCGTTATTATGGTTTTTCAGCGCGAAAATATAGAAAAAGATTTGCTTGATGCTAATTCATCGTACGCTATGAAAATGTCAGATGTAATGAGTGGTTATATTGAAATGGCTCAAGGTGAATTAGCATATGGAGCAAAAAAAATAAAATCAACTAATGATATTGACTCACTTAAAGATGAGGCGGATAGGTTAAGATTGCAGTCTGGTATGTTTAATTCAGTTTTTGTTGTTAGTAATGATGCTGTTGTTCTGGCGACTTCGCCAGAATCTCTTGATTTAGTTGGTACCCGCTTGAATTCAAGTGCCAACAAATTGGCGATTGAGGAAAAGAAACCATTCATATCTTCACCGTTCAAATCAGTTACTGGGAATTTGATTATTTTGTTGTCACATCCTATTTATGATAAGAATGGCAATTACATAGGGCATGTCGGTGGGTCTATATATCTAAAAAAACATAGTTTATTTAGCGATGTTTTGAGCAGGCATTTTTTCAAGAGCGACACTGAAATTAGCATTGTTAGTGATGATGGAACTGTGATCTTTAATAACGATAACAGTGCTGTTGGTCGGCCCATGGTTATGTCTGATGATTTGAAATCAAAGTTAACGGAGTCTGATAGAGGTGAGGGGGAATTTTTTTTTTCGGGGAATAGATATCTTCTGGGTTATGCTCATGTGAAAAATACTGCTTGGAATGTGTTGGTTTATAGCCATGCTGAAAGCGCGACTACTATTCTTATTACTTATGCTAAAAGTGTACTTGTTCTGCTAATTGTAATAATTATTGCATTTTCACTTCTTTCATATTTCATTGCCTCCCGTATTTCACTTCCTTTAGAAAAGCTTGCTATATCTACCAATGCTAAAGATATAGGGGCTTCGTTAGTTTATATTAAAGCTATCAATGCTTGGTATGCCGAAGCTGATCGACTTAAAAAGGCACTTTTTACGCATGTTAAGGTAATGATGGAAAGGGTTGATTCTTTAAATGAGGTGGCGCTTAAAGATCCCCTTACCGGCGTGAACAATAGATTGGGGTTTTCAACTAAAATACAGAATAACAAGTATGGGGCAGGAGCTTCAGTTATTGCTATTGATGTTGATTTTTTTAAAAAAATAAATGATAGTTTCGGGCATGGGGTCGGAGATGAGGTGCTTGTTTCTTTGGCTCAGATTATTAAGTCTTGTTGCCGTAGTGAAGATATTATTTGTCGGTTTGGTGGAGAAGAGTTTGTTGTTTTTCTGCCGAATACATCTGTGGTAACAGCGGAGTGTGTTGCGGAGCGTATTAGGAGTGTTATTGAACGTACTGTTTTCCCTAATAACTTGCGTGTCACCGTATCTGCTGGTGTGGCAACACAAGATGATCCTCTTGGTGGGATCGATTTTTTGCTGAAAAATGCTGACGATGCTCTTTATCAAGCTAAGAGAGAGGGGCGTAATAAAGTGATTGTATATAGCGCTATTTGAGTTTTTTTGATGACGCTTTACGCGCTAGTGTGCCGTTTTTTTTTGTGGGGAGGGGGGTTCAAGAAGCGGATCCTCTTGTTATCCCTTCGATGTCGTCGTAATCTCATGCCCTGCAAACAAAAAAACCACCGCTACCAACGGTGGTTCGTTTGCCGGAATCAAGAGCTACCAACTCTTTCTTCCGAAGGTAACTGGCTTTCACGGAGCGCAGGTACCAAAACTGTCCTTCCAGTGTAGCCGCAGTCAGGCCACCACTTCAAGAACTCTGTAGAACACTCTACTACTCCGCTCCGTGAATCCTCTTACTAATGGCTACCGCCACTGGCGATTTTTCGTGTCTGTTCCGGGTTGGACTCAAGATGATAGTTACCGGGACAACGTGGTAGTCGGGCTGAACGGGGGGTTCGTGCATACAGTCCAGCTTGGAGCGAACTGCCTTCCCGGAACCGAGTGTCAGGCGTGGAATGAGATAAACGCGGCCATAACAGCGGATTGACATCGGTAAACCGAAAGGCAGGAACAGGAGAGCGCACGAGGGAGCCACCAGGGGGAAACGCCTGGTATCTTTATAGTCCTGTCGGGTTTCGCCACCACTGATTTGAGCGTCAGATTTCGTGATGCTTGTCAGGGGGGCGGAGCCTATGGAAAAACGGCTTCGCCGTGGCCTTATCGCTTCCCTGTTAAGCTTCTTCCTGGCATCTCCCAGGAAATTTCCGCCCCGCCTGTAAGCCGGTACCGCTCGCCGCAGCCGAACGACCGAGCGCAGCGAGTCAGTGAGCGAGGAAGCGGAATATATCCTGTATCACATATTCTGCTGACGCTCCGCTGCTGCATTTTTCTCCTGCCACATGAAGCACTTCACTGACACTCGCATCCGTGCCAACATAGTAAGCCAGTATACACTCCGCTAGCGCTCGTGACTGGTTCAGGGCTGCACCCCGAAACCCGCCAACAGCCTGACGCGCCTGCGGCTTGTCCAACCCCGCGCCGACCGGGAAAGGCTTTCCCGCCCGTCCCGGCGTTATCAGGAGGCCGGTTTGTCAGAGAAACGGAGCAAGATGCTCACCATGTGGGTGACGGAGGACGAGCACCGGCGGCTGCTCGAGCGCTGTGACGGCAGGCAGCTGGCGGCGTGGATGCGGCAGATCTGCCTGGACGAAAAGCCGGCACGTTCCGGAAAGCTCCCCTCACTCTCGCCGGCGCTGCTGCGCCAGCTTGCCGGCATGGGCAATAACCTGAACCAGATAGCCCGCCGTGTTAACGCCGGCGGCGGCACCGGCCATGACAGGGTACAGATTGTGGCGGCGCTGATGGCCATCGATGCCGGCCTTGAGCGGCTGCGGCACGCCGTTCTTGAGAAAGGAACG
>NZ_JBIMQP010000044.1:0-5457 GCF_043945315.1 Enterobacter cloacae complex sp. 2024EL-00227 | reverse complement strand
TTGTCTGATAAATTGTTAAAGAGCAGTGCAACGCGGCTTTCGCTCACCGTTGCGAGGTGGCGTATATTACGCTTTCCTCTTTCAGAGTCAACCCGTTATTTCAGGATTTTTTCTCTTCAACCGACCGCGTTGTCTGTGAAGTGATTCACATCCGCCGTGTCGATGGAGGCGCATTATAGGGATCCCAATTTTTAGCACAAGTATTTTTTAGATCTTTTTTTCCGACTGCTGATTTTCCGCGCTTTTCGCTGAAATCCCGCCCGATCTGCTTAAATATTGACGTATTTTGCCTTGCCTCGATCGACGAATACGATCAAAGTCTTCTGTATAGCGCTCATTCCCAGAGGTAGTTATGTCTGCAGTATTACGTCCTTATAAAGATCTGTTCCCCAAACAAGGCGATCGCGTGATGATCGACGCCAGTAGTGTGGTCATTGGTGATGTCCGATTGGCCGATGACGTTAGTATCTGGCCACTCGTTGCCATCAGGGGAGACGTTAACTATGTGTCTATTGGCGCGCGAACCAATATTCAGGACGGTAGCGTTCTGCACGTCACGCACAACTCGTCCTATAACCCGGAAGGCAATCCCCTCATTATTGGAGAAGATGTTACCGTCGGCCATAAAGTCATGCTTCACGGCTGCACTGTCGGAAATCGCGTACTTGTTGGCATGGGGTCGATTTTACTGGATGGCGTCATAGTAGAAGATGACGTGATGATTGGCGCCGGTAGCCTGGTCCCGCAGAACAAACGGCTGGAGAGCGGCTATCTCTATCTGGGAAGCCCGGTAAAACAGATCCGCCCCCTGAAGGAGGCGGAGATCGAAGGATTAAAATACTCGGCAAACAACTACGTAAAATGGAAGAATGATTATTTGGATCAGGATAGCCAAACCCAGCCCTGATCGTCTTCCTGCTGTTCGCGGATTAAATCGCTGGCTTCCTCTTCGAGATCCCAGCGGTTTTCACAAAATACGGCTATCGGGTCTGTGCCGCCAAAACGATGCAATAGCGTTTCTCCGTGGATGGCACAGGTAAGCTGCATACCCTGCACGAGCACCGGAAAACAGACCGCTTGCTTATGCTCATCCCAGCTCTCTCTGTCCGGGAAATGAATAGCCTGATTCACGCCGAAAGCTCCTGCTTTAGCTTTTCAATGACCGGCTCGACTGAAGGCAGCACCCCGTGCCAGAGCAGTACAGCATGCGCAGCCTGCCCCACCAGCATTCCCAGCCCATCGGCTAACTGTTTCGCGCCGTGTTGTTCACACCAGTTCAGGAAAGGCGTCTTACCTTTCTGATAGAACATGTCATAGAAGTACATATGCGCACTGACCAACGAAGCGGGGATCGCCGGGATCTCGCCACTGATGCCGCTGGATGTGGCATTAATGACAAGATCGAACTCATGTTCAGCAAGATCGTCAAGCGCTACCGCGCTCACGCTGCCGGTATGCGCAAACAACGCCGCCAGCGCTTCTGCCCGGGAAAAGGTTCTGTTAGTAATGGTCACTGAACAGTCCAGGGAAAGCAGAGGCAACAGAACGCCCCTCGATGCACCACCCGCGCCAATCAGCAGAACCCGGAATCCGGGTTTGATAAAGGAGAGTCTTTCCAGATCGCTGAGTAAACCAATCCCGTCGGTGTTGTCACCCAGAAGGCGTCCATCATCAAGCCGTTTTAGGGTATTGACTGCACCTGCAAGTGAAGCGCGCTCGGTCAGCTCATCTGCACGTTCGAATGCTTCTTCTTTAAACGGGACCGTCACATTCGCGCCTTTGCCCCCCGCGGCGAAAAAGGCCTCCAGCGTTGGGATAAAGGCATCCACTGGCGCCAGTACGCGCCCATAGGGATGATCTATCTGCAGTTGCTCCGCGAATTGCTGATGAATCCACGGTGACTTGCTGTGTGCAATCGGATTACCAAAAACAGCATAGGTTTCCATGAGATTACCCCTGGCGAAAACGTTCGCCGGTCAAAGCGTCGCGAATCTCAGACGGATTCAGACGCCCTCCCGTTTCACCAACAGCGACAGGGAAGTCATTCCCGAACTGCGCCAGCACTTCTTCAGTTGTCCGACAAGGCGGCTGCCCGGTCAGGTTGGCGCTGGTTGAGACCAGTGGTTTACCAAATGCCAGGCACAGCTCCACCACCAGCGGATGATCAGTGACGCGAACGGCAAGGGAGTCAAAGCGCCCGGTTAACCAGCGCGGCGTTGTAGGCTGAGCCGGGAAGACGAAGGTTACTGGTCCAGGCCATGCGGAGAAGATTGTCTCGCGCTGTGCTGGGGTTAGCATAGAGTCATCAATATAGGGCTTAAGCTGCTCGTAATTCGCAGCGATCAAAATCAGCCCTTTCTCGACGGGTCTTTGTTTCAGAGTAAGCAGACGGCTCACAGCCGTTTCGCTGTCAGGATCGCAACCGACCCCAAAAACAGCTTCAGTTGGATAGGCGATGACTTCTTCATTTTTCAGTACGTCCACTGCATGCGCAATGGAGCCTGATGGCAGGTTATTATTCACTATTTTGATCCGCCGTAACCGGCTTTCCACATTGTTTACTGGCGCAGAAGCGTTTAATGCCTTGCGCGGTTTTCTTCTCTATCAGTAGCGGATAATTGCAATGAGGGCAGATTCCCGCTACCGGCTTAAAATTGATAACGAACTGGCAGTCAGGGTAGCGATCGCACGAATGGAAGGTCTTACCATAACGGGAACGGCGCTGTACCAGCTGACCGCGCTGACACTGAGGACACGCAATCGCCGTTTCATCTGGCTTATCAATTTGTTCCGTATGTTCACATTCCGGGTAGCGGCTACATCCAATAAACATGCCGAAACGCCCCTGGCGTAGCGCGAGTTCGCCACCGCAAAGAGGACAAAGCTGCCCCTCCAGAATTTTAACGATATGTCCATCCGCCTGGCTTTTCAGAGGACGAACATAATCACATTCCGGATAGTGAGAACAACCGAGAAACGGGCCGTGTTTCCCGGACCGAATAACAAGTTCAGCCCCGCACTGCGGGCAGGGCTCGTTTTTATGCACCGTGAATAGTGCTGATTTGGCCATAACAACTCTTGGTGCTGCACATTGAATTAGTGCAGCATACCTTCATTCACTTCAAAGAGTAATTCTTCCATTTGCTGATAGGCATTTTCACAGCCCGGGATATTAAACAGAACCATCAGGATCACCCATTTGAGATCTTCCAGTTCAAATTCTGCGGTATCCAGCGCCATGACGCGCTCTATCACCATTTCTCTCGTTTCGAGGTTTAGCACCTGAATCTGCTCAAGGAATAAAATGAATCCCCGGCAGCTGGCGTCCAGCCGTTCACACTCTTCAGCGGTATAAATGCGTACTGACAATGGGTCAGAAGCAAGCTGCATCGGTTCGGCAAGGCCTTCCTGATAATCAGCCAGTTTTTCCAGCCACATCAACGCATTGTAGATATCTTCCCGCTCAAATCCCGCATCGGTAAGATCCTGTGTCAACTTGTCCTGATCCACTCGCATTTCTGCTTCGTTATGGATGTAAGTCTCAAACAAATACATCAGTACGTCGAACATGGCATGCCCTCCTTAATCGGACATAGCCGCCGGGTACAGCTGCGATCCACCCTGCTAACTCCAGTTCGAGTAGCTGTGCTACCGTTACTGGCACAGGTTGGCCGGCACGTTCAGCGACAACGTCAACAGGTGTTACCTCATCTCCTACGTTAGCCAGGAGCTTGGGAAATGGCAATGCCACCTTTCCCTGATCTGATGAATATTGTCGCTTTTCGGGATCTTCCTGCAGCCATTGCAGCCCATATTGCAAATTTTCAAGAATGTCCGCGACTTCCGTTACCGGTGTTGCCCCCTGCTTAATCAGCCAGTGCGGTCCCTCGCATCCGGGATTACCTATCGGGCCTAGCAAGGCGAAGACTTCTCGCCCCTGTTCGAGCGCGCACCGTGCCGTGACCAGCGAACCGCTCCGCCGCGCGGCTTCAACGACCAGCACGCCTTTGCTAAGGCCGCTGATGATGCGATTACGACGCGGAAAGTTTGCCGGTCGGGGCTGCGCGGAAAGCGGAAACTCAGACACTATCGCGCCGTCAGACTCAATAAGCCGCATCGCCAATGCCTGATGCCGACGTGGATAAATACTAAAAAGACCGTTTCCCAGCACCGCGACACTTCGTCCTTTTACTGACAGCGCCGCGCTGTGGGCAACGCCGTCAATACCACAGGCCAGCCCGCTGGTGATCGTGAAACCACTTTGTGAAAGTTGTTCGCACAGGATTTTCCCCCACCGCTCGCCGTACCATGACGGCGCACGACTGCCTACCACCGCCAGCTGAACGGTATTAAGCGTCTCGGGGTTACCTTTTATGAATAATGCTCCGGGATAATCAGGGATCGTGCGGAGCAAAGGGGGATAAAGGGGATGGTTGGCCGTTAATAAATGATGACCCGGCTGCTCAAGCCATACCAGGCTACGTTCCAGCTCACTCTCATTGAGCGCAACGAACCGTTCAGCCTGCTTTGCTGTCAAACCAGTGTTTCTCAGAACAAGCGTGTCGATGCCTTCCTGCCTCTGCAGTCGTGCAGCCGCTTCCACCATGACATCACCACACAAAGAACCTGTGTGCATGAGCCGTAGCCAAATCTCGGTAGATGTCATCCTTTCCCCTGCCATAAGCGGTCTCCGCAATCATTGCGATTGGTCACTGATGCTGTCAATCGATGGGGGATTTGTCTAGAATAGAGGGAGTATTCTTATCAACTCCTGAACACGACTCTGGAAATTTATGGCAGTTTTGCAAGTATTACATATTCCGGACGAGCGCCTTCGCATCGTCGCTGAACCGGTTAAAGAAGTGAATGCAGAAATCCAGCGTATCGTTGATGATATGTTCGATACCATGTACGCCGAAGAAGGCATTGGCCTGGCGGCAACGCAGGTGGACATTCACAAGCGTATTATCGTGATCGATGTTTCTGAGAATCGCGATGGCCGTCTGGTGCTGATCAACCCAGAGCTGCTTGAAAAGAGTGGCGAAACCGGTATTGAGGAAGGCTGTCTGTCTATTCCAGAACAGCGTGCGTTAGTGCCGCGTGCTGAGAAAGTGAAAATTCGCGCTCTGGATCGTGACGGTAATCCGTTCGAACTGGAGGCAGACGATCTGCTGGCGATTTGTATTCAGCATGAGATGGATCACCTGGTCGGTAAACTGTTTATCGATTATCTCTCGCCGCTGAAACAGCAGCGTATTCGTCAGAAAGTAGAGAAACTGGATCGTTTGCGTTCTCGCGCATAACGTCCCACCGGATACAAGGATCATCGTTAGACTGGCCCCATGAATCTCCAGACAGTTGGTATCACTTAAGTTAGTGATAGTCTTAATACTAGTTTTTAGACTAGTCGTTGGAGTCCGAATGATTGATGTTTTAGGTCCAGAGAAGCGCAGACGG
>NZ_JBIMQP010000043.1:0-6242 GCF_043945315.1 Enterobacter cloacae complex sp. 2024EL-00227 | reverse complement strand
GATTTTTTGTACCTCTGAGCTGTGGTAGAGCTTGACCACTTTGACAGGCAGCTTTGAGCGAGAAGCGGACATTGCAGACTGCCCAGTAGAAAAAGTGCTATCAGAATTATCTAAAGGAAGATCGTATTTACCATGTCTCATTCTAACTGTTTAATAAATTACAAAAATTAAAATTTCCATTTAATATCATCGCGTTAAGCAAGAGAATTAAACCTCTCATTTAATTTATGATTCTTATTTAATTCATGAGTTGGTGTAAAAATAGGTTGCCGCACTATAGAAAGACACATATTTAAACCCAGCAGGAAATCATATTTGAAAGTAATGTGTTTAAGGGGCTGCGTAACAAGAACAGCAAGTAAATACATAGTAATAACAGTTACCATTCCCATTTCGCAAGTGGCCATATCAGAGGTGAACTAATGCCTGCTGCAATTTTAAGAATTAAGGTTATCCTAATAATTCTTTTGTATGATTAAGATCATCGATAAATTTACTAAGGACTCATTAATGAAATTGCGACTCTGGAATCTATTACCCCATGATTACGCTCCTTTTTTTCGTATTCTTCACATCATTGTGGCATTTCTAATATTATCACAAATTATTAACTCTAATCTGACAGAGACCGAAGCAATTGGTGAACATAGTCTTGAAGGAGTTATAACCTGGATGCACATTATTTCAGGGTTAGGACTGATTATTTGTGGTTTTATTATGTTAAGTTGGATGCTTACTCAAAGAGGTTTTACTTATTATTTTTCATGGGTAGGGCTTGACTTTAGTGGTATTAAGCAAGATATAAAAACGTTGACTAGTTTCCGACTGCCCGATGCACATTCGGGAGGTATTGCCAGTACAATCCAAGGATTTGGAGTTCTAGCATTGCTAATTGTAGCACTTTCAGGTGGCCTATGGTTCTTGTTGAATACCATGCAGTCAAATCTGGCTGAAACAGTAATCCACTGGCATAAGTTCTTTACTACTTTCATTGAGGTCTATTTTTATGCACATGGTGCAATGGGAGTTTTGCATATTTTAATTGAAAAATATAAAAGCCGCTCAGTTAACCTAAGTGACTAATCTGTTGTGAGATAATATTACTTCAAGTTGAAGAAAACCCTAAAAATAAAATTTAGTTTACTAGAAGATGAAACAGCACTTGCAGAGACTTTTTAATTAAATTTAATAAAAACGAAAAAATATTCATGGCGAAATGATTGTTTAATTATCTATCATGGATAGAAATGTGAGTTAGTCGTCCTATTTTAGGAAGTTAATAATGACTAAAACAAAAGGGTTACCTCGTCCGCTGACGCACTACGCTTGGCTTTCCATTGCCACGGCTATTGCCACTATCGGACTCAAAGGTGTGGCGTGGAAAATGACCGGTTCGGTCGGTCTGCTATCTGATGCCATCGAATCCGTAGTTAACCTCGCAGGAGCCCTAATGGCGCTCTGGATGCTGACCTTGGCTGCGCTTCCGGCCGATGAGAACCATGCATATGGGCACGGCAAAGCCGAATATTTCTCGAGTGCTTTCGAAGGATTTCTGATCCTATTGGCGGCAGCCAGTATCGCCTATACCGCAGTTGAGCGGATGTTAACTCCACAGCCGCTTGAGGAGATTGGTCTCGGATTACTGGTTTCAACAGTCGCATCAATCCTTAATTTTGTGACGGCTCGCATTTTGTTAAGGGCTGGCAGGCAGCACAACTCTATCACTCTTGAGGCAGATGCTCATCACCTGCTGACCGATGTCTGGACGTCGGTCGGTGTCATTTTTGGTGTCGGACTGGTTTATCTGACCGGCTGGTTTTGGGTCGATCCGATCGTTGCATTGCTGGTCGCAGCCAACATCGTTTGGACTGGTTATCAGCTTATGAGTCGTTCAGCTGCAGGTCTGATGGACGTATCGCTACCCACGGAAGAACTCAAAAAAATCGAGTCACTGCTGGCAGGATATCGTGAACAGGGGCTTGATTTCCATGCACTACGTACACGCCAGGCTGGCGGGCGGGCGTTTATGACAATGCACATCCTAGTTCCTGGGCGATGGACTGTTCAATATGGGCACGACTGGGCCGAGCGTATAGAGAATGATATCCGCACCGCACTGCCTTTTATCCATATCACCACTCATGTGGAACCGTTGGAAGATCCCGCGTCAATGAACGACCAAACGCTCGACATTTCTGATCACTAAACTAACCACATGTCGCTGGTCGGGCAGGGTAACAAACCTCGCTCTACAAAAATTTCAGGTATTCTCTATAATTCTGAGGGTACTTGATGTGACCTGCGCCCAATTGTTGGGCACGCAATATTTTTAAAAAGTCCGCTTCTGGCACACAGCGGACTTTCCTTACATAGATGATGCGTCAGGCTGCTAATCACAAAAGTTGTTACAGGGCGCTAACTATTAGGCCATGACTGCAAATAAACACCGTTATTCCAGCCTTTCAGGCAGTTTCATTATTTTTATGAAGCGCTTGTATCCGGCAAACCTGTGAAGCACTGTAGCCTGTAGCATCCGCCGTTTCCCGGATACTCAGTTTCTTTACCTGCCGGTAGTACAGGACTTTCTGATGCCGTTCCTGATCGGCCTGCTTACCCCGGTACTTTCCAATTGTATGAGCCCGCTCGATTCCCTGTTTTTGCCGCTGGCGGCGGCTCAGCCAGTCCTTATGTGACATTGCGGCCATCAGATCGATAAGCATGTTATTGATGGCGGTTATTACTGCGCGGGTTATCGGGTCGGCCTGCGAAGGGTCCTTATCTGACAGTGCCTGCCATGATGTGGGCACATCAAGACTGACAATTCGCAGCTCATGTTGTTCTATCTGTTTTTTTAGCGTCATCCAGTCGCTGTTGCTGAGACGTGTCAGACGGTCTATCTGCTCGACCAATAAAATATCATTGTGGTGACTGTCCATCAGTAAGCGCCCTAGTTCCGGGCGCTCAAGTTTTGTGCCACTGATATTTTCCCGGTAGTAGCTGGCGATTTTATGCCCCCGTTCCTGGACGAACTGCTCCAGCATCTCTTTTGCCCGATCGGCGAACTGGTCTTCCGTCGATGCCCTTAAATAAGCTCTGATGAACATTTTCCCACCGCGTTATCGCATTTAGGTTATTGCATTTATTCTATCGCATATAGGTTATGTCATTTATCGTGTGCCGTCACGTTTTGGTTGTGGCGTCAAGGTGTACCCTTATGCGATAAGCATTCTTGTTAAAAATACCGAACCGAATAATTTATGAGGGAAACTATATGGCAAGGAGGCAGATTCTTTCTCTGTCGGAAAGAGAATCATTACTGGCATTGCCAGATGATGAGTTAACGCTGACCCGAATGGCCTATTTCAGTGAGCATGATCTGGCACTTATCAGTGCTCACCGTAAACCTGCCAGCCGTTTTGGTTTTGCCGTCCTTCTTTGCTACCTGAAAAATGTCGGCTTTGCTCCGGATAAAAAAATCCCACCCTCTGATGCGCTGCTGAAGCATATCGCCAGCAGGCTAAAGCTTACCGGGGATCTCTGGCCTGCTTACCTTTCCGGCAGGGATACGACCCGGCGTGAGCATTTAACCGAACTGTACCGCTATCTTGGCGTAAAGGCGTTCACCGGCAAAATACAGCAGGACGGTATTACGCACCTGTTGTCGATGGCGACGCGCACCGATAAAGGTATTCTCCTGGCCGAAGAGTTACTGGTCTGGCTCCGGCAGAACAACGTGATAATTCCCGCGATTGATGTCGTGGAGCGGACCTGTGCGGAGGCCATGGCTGGCGGAGATAAAATCGTATTTCAGACCCTGAATGCCCCGTTAACTCCGGCGCACCGGGATGCCCTGGATCGTTTACTTGAGTCATCAGATAATCAGCCTTCCAGGCTGACATGGCTTCTGCAACCGCCGGGTAAAATCAATGGTAAGAACGTACTGCAACATCTTGATCGGCTCAGCAGCATTGAATCGCTGGCATTACCTGAAGGTATAGATCGTACCATTCACCAGAACCGGTTGCTGAAACTGGCGCGGGAAGGCCGAAAGATGAGTAGCCGGGATTTGACCCGATTTTCAGCAGCCCGCCGTCATGCGATCCTGGTCTGCGTGCTGGAAGAAGCCAGAGCCACACTGACAGACGAAGTGATTGAGCTGCATGAACGAATGCTGAACAGCCTTTTCAACAAAGCCAAAAGAACACAGGCTGAGCGCCTTCAGCAGACCGGAAAGCTGATCCAGTCCAAACTGAGGCAGTACATCGATGTTGGTCAGGCGCTGTCTGATGCCCGCGACTCCGGTGGCGATCCATGGCTCGCAATAGAAAACATACTCCCGTGGCCTGAATTTGTCGCCAGTCTGGAGGAAACACGCCATCTCGCCAGAAAAAATAATTTTGACCCGCTGCATATTATTACTGAGAAATACAGCACATTACGGAAATATGCCCCGCGCATGTTGTCCGCTTTACAGTTAGTCGCAACCCCGGCAGCACAACCTCTGGCTGATGCGCTGGTTGTGATCAAGGATATGTACCGGAAGCAGTCACGTAAAGTTCCGGCGACTGCGCCGCTTGAGTTTGTCCCTGAAAGCTGGCGCAAGGTGGTGATTACACCTGCGGGTATTGACCGGCAGTATTATGAATTTTGTGCGCTCAGCGAGCTTAAGGGAGCGTTGCGCTCCGGGGACATCTGGGTTAAAGGCTCACGCCGCTACAAAAATTTTGATGATTACCTCATTCCCGAAAAGGACTTTGACAAACTCACACCGGCGCTGCCACTGCCCGTATCTGCTGATTATCATGAGTACATTGCCAGCCGTATGACTCTGCTTCAGTCCAGACTTGAAGAGGTCAATGCCATGGCTGCCCTTGGTGAACTGCCCGATGTGGAAATATCCGACAAGGGCGTAAAAGTCTCTCCGCTGGATAACTGCGTTCCGGCACAGGTTTCACCGCTGGCAGAACTGGTTTACAGCATGCTACCGCGACCTAAAATCACGGAAATTCTCGACGAGGTAAACTGCTGGATGACGTTTACCCGTCATTTTTCGCATATAAAAAATGACATTACCCGTCCCGATACCCGCCAGCTCCTCACCACCATTCTTGCGGATGGCATCAATCTTGGCCTGACCAAAATGGCAGAAGCCTGCCCCGGGAGCACCAAATCATCACTCGAAGATATTCAGGCATGGTATACCCGCGACGAAACCTATTCAGCCGCGCTTGCTGAGCTGGTAAATGCGCAGGGAAAAAGACCACTGGCGGCATTCTGGGGAGACGGAACAACGTCATCATCAGATGGACAGAATTTCAGAACAGGCAGCTCAGGCCGCTACGCAGGGCAGGTTAACCCGAAATATGGGCAAGAACCTGGACGTCAGTTTTATACCCATATTTCGGATCAATACAGCCCGTTTTACACCTGCATAATAAGTCGGGTCAGGGATTCAACCCATGTTCTCGATGGTTTGCTGTATCACGAAAGCGACCTGGAAATCAGGGAGCATTACACCGATACAGCTGGTTTCACCGATCATGTCTTTGCCCTGATGCATCTGCTAGGCTTTGCGTTCTGTCCACGAATCAGGGATCTCCACGACAAAAAGCTGTTTATCAAAGGGAAAGCAGACCAATACCCGGCGCTTCAGTCACTGATATCAACAACCAGCCTGAATCTGAAAGAGATCGAAATTCACTGGCGTGAAGTGCTGCGCCTGGCAACCTCGATAAAGCAGGGAACCGTGACGGCATCCCTGATGCTTAAAAAGCTTGCCAGCTACCCCAAGCAAAACGGACTTGCCAAAGCACTGAGGGAAATTGGCCGTATTGAACGAACGCTGTTTATGCTCGACTGGTTCCGCGATCCGGCACTTCGTCGGCGGGTACAGGCGGGACTGAATAAAGGAGAAGCCCGTAACGCGCTGGCGCGCGCGGTATTCCAGCACCGTCTGGGTGAAATCAGGGATCGTAAACCGGAAAATCAGAGCTACCGCGCCAGCGGACTGACGCTGCTGACGGCAGCTATCTCGCTGTGGAATACCATCTATATGGAAAGAGCGGTCGATGCCCTGAAGCGTAAAGGGATGAAGATCAACGAGCGACTGCTATCGCATTTGTCCCCGCTAGGCTGGGAACACATCAATCTTACAGGCGATTATATCTGGAAAAGCAACCGGATACCGGCTTCCGGTAAGTTTCGTCGGCTGCGGCCAGCTAAAGTAGGAAGGTCAAAAAACG
>NZ_JBIMQP010000042.1:0-6393 GCF_043945315.1 Enterobacter cloacae complex sp. 2024EL-00227 | reverse complement strand
GAATATGGAAAGAGTTTTTACCCAGATCGATACCAATGAGCGCAATGTTTTCCATGATAGTTCTCCGAATGAAAGCCTGTCCTCAGCATAGTACCGGGAAGGAGGGAGTGACCATCTCATTAAATATCCTACGTTAAGCCTGTTTCTTTAGCTGGCATTACAAAAAGCGAGCGTCTGCATGGTACAGACAGACACCCGAATACGATAAAAATGAGACGAAAAAAACGGTAATGCTGTCAACCTGTTGATGACTATTTTAATCTGTAGTCATTCAATCCTTGTAACATCAGGATGATCCTGGTGTCAGTGAAAATACGAAATCAACACGTTGGTATCATTACCCACCTGTGAACTGACGTCGGCATTTTGAATCTCACTTCGGCGTGCCCCCTCCGAATGGCGCAAAACATTTCGTGGTATGGCATGATAGCACCCGAAGAGAGTCAATTCAGGGTGGTAAATGTGAAACCAGTAACGCTATACGATGTCGCAGAGTATGCCGGTGTCTCTTATCAGACCGTTTCCCGCGTGGTGAACCAGGCCAGCCACGTCTCTGCGAAAACGCGGGAAAAGGTGGAAGCGGCGATGGCGCAGCTGAACTACATTCCCAACCGCGTGGCACAACAACTGGCGGGGAAACAGTCGTTGCTGATTGGCGTTGCTACCTCCAGTCTGGCCCTGCACGCGCCGTCGCAAATTGTCGCGGCGATTAAATCTCGCGCCGATCAACTGGGTGCCAGCGTGGTGGTGTCGATGGTAGAACGAAGCGGCGTCGAAGCCTGTAAAGCGGCGGTGCACAATCTTCTCGCGCAACGCGTCAGTGGGCTGATCATTAACTATCCGCTGGATGACCAGGATGCCATTGCTGTGGAAGCTGCCTGCGCTAATGTTCCGGCGTTATTTCTTGATGTCTCTGACCAGACTCCCATCAACAGTATTATTTTCTCCCATGAAGACGGTACGCGACTGGGCGTGGAGCATCTGGTCGCATTGGGTCACCAGCAAATCGCGCTGTTAGCGGGCCCATTAAGTTCTGTCTCGGCGCGTCTGCGTCTGGCGGGCTGGCATAAATATCTCACTCGCAATCAAATTCATCCGATAGCGGAACGGGAAGGCGACTGGAGTGCCATGTCCGGTTTTCAACAAACCATGCAAATGCTAAATGAGGGCATCGTTCCCACTGCGATGCTGGTTGCCAACGATCAGATGGCGCTGGGCGCAATGCGCGCCATTACCGAGTCCGGGTTGCGCGTTGGTGCGGATATCTCGGTAGTGGGATACGACGATACCGAAGACAGCTCGTGTTATATCCCGCCGTTAACCACCATCAAACAGGATTTTCGCCTGCTGGGGCAAACCAGCGTGGACCGCTTGCTGAAACTCTCTCAGGGCCAGGCGGTGAAGAGCAATCAGCTGTTGCCCGTCTCACTGGTGAAAAGAAAAACCACCCTGGCGCCCAATACGCAAACCACCTCTCCCCGCACGTTGGCAGATTCCTTAATGCAGCTGGCACGACAAGTTTCCCGACTTGAAAGCGGGCAGTGAGCGCAACGCAATTAATGTGAGTCAGCTCACTCATTAGGCACCCCAGGCTTTACACTCTATGTGTCCGGCTCGTATGTTATGCGAAAATGTGAGCGGATAACAATTCACGCAGGATACAACTATGACAATGATTACGGATTCACTGGCCGTCGTATTACAACGTCGTGACTGGGAAAACCCTGGCGTTACCCAACTTAATCGCCTTGCGGCACATCCCCCTTTCGCCAGCTGGCGTAATAGCGAAGAGGCTCGCACCGATCGCCCTTCCCAAGAGTCGCGCAGCCTGAATGGTGAATGGCGCTTTGCCTGGTTTCCGGCACCAGAAGCGGTACCAGAAAGCTGGCTGGAGCGCGATCTTCCTGACGCCGATACTGTCATCGTCCCCTCAAACTGGCAGATGCACGGTTACGATGCGCCTATCTACACCAACGTGACCTATCCCATTGCGGTCAATCCGCCGTATGTTCCCACGGAGAATCCGACGGGTTGTTACTCGCTCACATTTAATGTTGATGAAAGCTGGCTACAGGAAGGCCAGACGCGAATTATTTTTGATGGTGTTAACTCGGCGTTTCATTTGTGGTGCAACGGGCGCTGGGTCGGTTACGGACAGGACAGTCGTTTGCCGTCTGAATTTGACCTGAGCGCATTTTTACACGCCGGAGAAAACCGCCTCGCGGTGATGGTGCTGCGCTGGAGTGACGGCAGTTATCTGGAAGATCAGGATATGTGGCGGATGAGCGGCATTTTCCGTGACGTCTCGTTGCTGCATAAACCGAGCACGCAAATCAGCGATTTCCATGTAGCCACTCACTTTAATGATGATTTCAGCCGCGCTGTACTGGAGGCAGACGTTCAGATGTACGGCGAGCTGCGCGATGAGCTGCGGGTGACGGTTTCTTTGTGGCAGGGTGAAACGCAGGTCGCCAGCGGCACCGCGCCTTTCGGCGGTGAAATTATCGATGAGCGTGGTGGTTATGCCGATCACGTCACCCTACGTCTGAACGTCGAAAACCCGAAACTGTGGAGCGCCGAAATCCCGAATCTCTATCGTGCGGTGGTTGAACTGCACACCGCCGACGGCACGCTGATTGAAGCAGAAGCCTGCGATGTCGGTTTCCGCGAGGTGCGGATTGAAAATGGTCTGCTGCTGCTGAACGGCAAGCCGTTGCTGATTCGCGGCGTTAACCGTCACGAGCATCATCCTCTGCATGGTCAGGTCATGGATGAGCAGACGATGGTGCAGGATATCCTGCTGATGAAGCAGAACAACTTTAACGCCGTGCGCTGTTCGCATTATCCGAACCATCCGCTGTGGTACACGCTGTGCGACCACTACGGCCTGTATGTGGTGGATGAAGCCAACATTGAAACCCACGGCATGGTGCCAATGAATCGTCTGACCGATGATCCGCGCTGGCTACCCGCGATGAGCGAACGCGTAACGCGAATGGTGCAGCGCGATCGTAATCACCCGAGTGTGATCATCTGGTCGCTGGGGAATGAATCAGGCCACGGCGCTAATCACGACGCACTCTATCGCTGGATCAAATCTGTCGATCCTTCCCGCCCGGTACAGTATGAAGGCGGCGGAGCCGACACCTTCGCAACCGATATTATTTGCCCGATGTACGCGCGCGTGGATGAAGACCAGCCCTTCCCGGCTGTGCCGAAATGGTCCATCAAAAAATGGCTTTCGTTGCCTGGAGAGACGCGCCCGCTGATCCTTTGCGAATACGCCCACGCGATGGGTAACAGTCTTGGCGGCTTCGCTAAATACTGGCAGGCGTTTCGTCAGTACCCCCGTTTACAGGGCGGCTTCGTCTGGGACTGGGTGGATCAGTCGCTGATTAAATATGATGAAAATGGCAATCCGTGGTCGGCTTACGGCGGTGATTTTGGCGATACGCCGAATGATCGCCAGTTCTGCATGAACGGTCTGGTCTTTGCAGACCGCACGCCGCATCCGGCGCTGACGGAAGCAAAACACCAGCAGCAGTTTTTCCAGTTCAGTTTATCCGGGCGAACCATCGAAGTGACCAGCGAATACCTGTTCCGTCATAGCGATAACGAGCTCCTGCACTGGATGGTGGCGCTGGATGGCAAGCCGCTGGCAAGCGGTGAAGTGCCTCTGGATGTCGCTCCACAAGGTAAACAGTTGATTGAACTGCCTGAACTACCGCAGCCGGAGAGCGCCGGACAACTCTGGCTAACGGTTCACGTAGTGCAACCGAACGCGACCACATGGTCAGCAGCCGGACACATCAGCGCCTGGCAGCAGTGGCGTCTGGCGGAAAACCTCAGCGTGACACTCCCCTCCGCGCCCCACGCCATCCCGCAACTGACCACCAGCGAAACGGATTTTTGCATCGAGCTGGATAATAAGCGTTGGCAATTTAACCGCCAGTCAGGCTTTCTTTCACAGATGTGGATTGGCGATAAAAAACAACTGCTGACGCCGCTGCGCGATCAGTTCACCCGCGCACCGCTGGATAACGACATTGGCGTAAGTGAAGCGACCCGCATTGACCCTAACGCCTGGGTCGAACGCTGGAAGGCGGCGGGCCATTACCAGGCCGAAGCAGCGTTGTTGCAGTGCACGGCAGATACGCTTGCCGACGCGGTGCTGATTACCACGGTCCACGCGTGGCAGCATCAGGGGAAAACCTTATTTATCAGCCGGAAAACCTACCGGATTGATGGAAGTGGTCAAATGGCGATTACCGTTGATGTTGAAGTGGCGAGCAATACGCCACATCCGGCGCGGATTGGCCTGACCTGCCAGCTGGCGCAGGTAGCAGAGCGGGTAAACTGGCTCGGATTAGGGCCGCAAGAAAACTATCCCGACCGCCTTACTGCGGCCTGTTTTGACCGCTGGGATCTGCCATTGTCAGACATGTATACCCCGTACGTCTTCCCGAGCGAAAACGGTCTGCGCTGCGGGACGCGCGAATTGAATTATGGCCCACACCAGTGGCGCGGCGACTTCCAGTTCAACATCAGCCGCTACAGTCAACAGCAACTGATGGAAACCAGCCATCGCCATCTGCTGCACGCGGAAGAAGGCACATGGCTGAATATCGACGGTTTCCATATGGGGATTGGTGGCGACGACTCCTGGAGCCCGTCAGTGTCGGCGGAATTCCACCTTAGCGCCGGTAGCTACCATTACCAGTTGCTCTGGTGTCAAAAATAATAATAACCGGGCAGGCCATGTCTGCCCGTATTTCGCGTAAGGAAATCCATTATGTACTATTTAAAAAACACAAACTTTTGGATGTTCGGTTTATTCTTTTTCTTTTACTTTTTTATCATGGGAGCCTACTTCCCGTTTTTCCCGATTTGGCTACATGACATCAACCATATCAGCAAAAGTGATACGGGTATTATTTTTGCCGCTATTTCTCTGTTCTCGCTATTATTCCAACCGCTGTTTGGTCTGCTTTCTGACAAACTCGGGCTGCGCAAATACCTGCTGTGGATTATTACCGGCATGTTAGTGATGTTTGCGCCGTTCTTTATTTTTATCTTCGGGCCACTGTTACAATACAACATTTTAGTAGGATCGATTGTTGGTGGTATTTATCTAGGCTTTTGTTTTAACGCCGGTGCGCCAGCAGTAGAGGCATTTATCGAGAAAGTCAGCCGTCGCAGTAATTTCGAATATGGTCGCGCGCGGATGTTTGGCTGTGTTGGCTGGGCGCTGTGTGCCTCGATTGTCGGCATCATGTTCACCATCAATAATCAGTTTGTTTTCTGGCTGGGTTCTGGCTGTGCATTCATCCTCGCCGTTTTACTCTTTTTCGCCAAAACGGATGCGCCCTCTTCTGCCACGGTTGCCAATGCGGTAGGTGCCAACCATTCGGCATTTAGCCTTAAGCTGGCGCTGGAACTGTTCAGACAGCCAAAACTGTGGTTTTTGTCACTGTATGTTATTGGCGTTTCCTGCACCTACGATGTTTTTGACCAACAGTTTGCTAATTTCTTTACTTCGTTCTTTGCTACCGGTGAACAGGGTACGCGGGTATTTGGCTACGTAACGACAATGGGCGAATTACTTAACGCCTCGATTATGTTTTTTGCGCCACTGATCATTAATCGCATCGGTGGGAAAAACGCCCTGCTGCTGGCTGGCACTATTATGTCAGTACGTATTATTGGCTCATCGTTCGCTACCTCAGCACTGGAAGTGGTTATTCTGAAAACGCTGCATATGTTTGAAGTACCGTTCCTGCTGGTGGGCTGCTTTAAATATATTACCAGCCAGTTTGAAGTGCGTTTTTCAGCGACGATTTATCTGGTCTGTTTCTGCTTCTTTAAGCAACTGGCGATGATTTTTATGTCTATTCTGGCGGGCAATATGTATGAAAGCATCGGTTTCCAGGGCGCTTACCTGGTGCTGGGTCTGGTGGCGCTGGGCTTCACCTTAATTTCCGTGTTCACGCTTAGCGGCCCCGGCCCACTTTCTCTGCTGCGTCGCCAGGTGAATGAAGTCGCTTAAGAAATTAATGTCGGATACGGCGCGAGCGCCTTATCCGACCAACTTATCAGGACGGAATGTTAAAAATGAACATGTCGATGACAGAAAAAATAAAAGCAGGCAAGCTATTTACCGATATGTGCGAAGGCTTACCTGAAAAAAGACTTCGTGGGAAAACATTAATGTATGAGTTCAATCACTCGCATCCATCAGAAGTTGAAAAAAGGGTAATGACTCCAACTTATTGATAGTGTTTTATGTTCAGATAATGCCCGATGACTTTGTCATGCAGCTCCACCGATTTTGTGAGCGACAGCGACTTCCGTCCCAGCCGTGCCAGGTGCTGCCTCAGATTCAGGTTATGCCGC
>NZ_JBIMQP010000041.1:0-7431 GCF_043945315.1 Enterobacter cloacae complex sp. 2024EL-00227 | reverse complement strand
GGGGTTTGAGGGCCAACGATGTAAAAAACCACGTTAATAGGTTAACCTATTGTTTTATTTTAATTATTAGGTGCTGCATTTACAGCTACTCCAATGATCATGGGGCTGATGGTCGATGGAACGCAATACCAAGTAGATTGATTGCATAAAGTTCCTTCAATTCCGATCTGCCCTCCCGTTTTCACATCCTACTTCAGTTCAATTTTGTTGCCATTCCTTTACAACAGCTTCCCAATTGGCCGTTCTCTCGACCAATTTCCCATCAGCATCCTTTCTTGTCCAAACATCCCAGAAATCAGGGTCATCAGAATGGGGTTGCTGCTCTTTCGTCAAATTTTTCATTTTAACTAAGACAGGAAGTTCAGATGCCCAGCCCATCAGTATTGCATGTTGAGATGGCAATGAAGGCAATTCACGGAGTAATCCTCGCAAATTGTCGGGTACCATTTTATGAACTTGCTCCTGATCTTTGTCATTGCTAATTCGATGCAGAAGAAAAGTATTACATTGAGATAAAACTGTAGGTGATAATTCTGATGGTCGTTGCGAAGAAATAACCATACCGAGACCAAATTTCCTGCCTTCTCGTGCAATTTTCTCAAATACTTGACAGCAAACAGCTGCGACATCCTGATTTTCACTGTCCTCACGATACCGTTTAATAAATGTATGTGCTTCTTCAGCAACAAGTACCGTAGGTAAAGATTTGTTATATAGTCGTCTATAACGTTGCAATGATTCAAAAATAATTCTTGAAATGACAGCTGTCACAAGATGAGTAATTTCAGTTGGTACTAAAGAAAGATCAATAATTGAAACGCAGCTATCACCATCACCATCTTTCCCAATATATGTTTCTAACCAATTAGCCAAGTCAACTCTATGCTCTGAGTCATTGGTTATGGGTTTCATTCTTGTATCCGCAAGCATTGTGCGTATTCTAGCTACTAGATATTCAACATATTGCTCGCTACCATTTTCTTGTGCTAACGCCTCTAAATAGGAGACTAAATTATTTCCGTCAAAAGGGACGGGGATATCCTCGTTTTTAGGAAGGAGTTCACACTCATCGCCTCCAAGGCTCTGAAATGAAGATAACACTCCATTTATGATGTTATCAACTGCGCTAACTTTAGCATTGTAATCTGGATATCTGCCTTCTCTTTGCCCACAAAAATCTTGAATAGAGATGATTAATTTATCTAGCTCAGGGCATGGTGTAGTTAATCTCGCTTTGTATTCTTCCAGACTCTGACGCCAAATATTAATTTTAGCCAAAAGATTTTTGGCTCCAGGGAAATCATTAAGTGCCGCTGCTCCTTTAGATTTATCCGCTTTTAAAGAAACCAAAATTGTACCTAGGTATTTTTTAACTTCTATATCTATATTCTTTTGTAAATCAAATTCTTCATTTCTCATTGCTCTCAAGGAGCGTTTTAGTAATGGAAGTTGTGCTTTAGGACTTGCTTGCGTGAATGATGCCCACTCCGAACTATTCCAAAACCATGAGGGTACTTGTAATTGGTTTTCACTGCCTTCAGCCTCAACCTTAAATACTCTACCTTTAAATTTCGTCGTTGGCCCCAAAGCACGTGCATACTCGCCGTTGGGGTCTAGGATGATAAATCTGGCATTTGGTTTTATTTGTGATTCCAATGCAGATTCGAGTGACCACTGGATTAATCCAGATACAGAGCAAGACTTACCGCTACCAGTATTTCCGAGCACTGCTACATGACGACCAAATAATCTATCAGGATCTACAGCTACATTTGCATTGTTCGCAAGTGGACTTTGTCCAATGATCACTCGCCTATTATTTCCAGATTCGACTATTGATCTAAGTTGTAAATCTGTCGGTAGTAAAATAGCAGCCCCAATAGAAGGAAACGATTCAGAACCTCGTTGAAATCTGAAATAATCAGTACCATCTTTGGACAAACGTTTAAGCATTCCCACCGGATTCAAACTTATTTTTTTTCGGGGGAATGGTAGATTTACTAAACCAAATTCTTGAACATCTCTTTGTTTTGGATAAGGCGAATGTTCTACAGCAAGCCACTCTATTTGCCCAACTAAGTAACCATTATCACATGATATTAATACATAACTGTTTACTCTTGGAAAGTTTCTAGGCGTTCCTGCATTCAAAGCAACAGTATCAGGTGAGTCAATCTCTAATATTGCTCTAATTTCATTAGGTGAAACAAAATCTACAGTGCCGACCCTGAGTTGCTCACCTTGTTCAATCGGAAATGAGTTCATTCAGCATCCTCGCTATTATTTGAAATTGTTGTACGATATAAACCCCTTGATTTCAATAGTTCTGCCATACGAATTGATGATCTGTCTATCGCTGCTTTAGGAAGATAAAAATCCACTAAATTCTTGATATCTCCAAAGTGGTCACCAAGTAATAAAGATATTTGAGCTTTTCTTCCACTTTCGTTTACAAAGCGCATAATTCTACCGAGTGGATCGCCGTAGGCAATTATTACTATATGCGTTGAGGGTATTGTCAGCATGTCAATAATAACACGGTTTATATGTTCATCTCCAAAACTATAACCATATGTTACCAAAGTACTATTAGGACGACATGTTGCAGATGCTAAGTCTCTGAATAGTTCAACATAAGGGTATTCTGATGTTTCTCGGTCTTTAACCGAGTTTGGATAAATCATTAATTGATGATAGTTCGCTGCTCCAGCAGCCTCCACTTGTAAAAAGGGTTCCACCGAACTCGCACCAAAAGGTAATCCAAATCGCCTTATGGCTCCTTCGGTAGTATACCAGTCCAATGAGCCATGTAATTTAGTAAAGCGCGCCACACCTTCCAAATATCTTGGTTCACCACGAATACCCGGTGGATTATAATGATAGTCGACTTCTAGTCGCGAAGATCTGAAAATAGGCGCTATAGTACCAACAAATCTGTCAATTAGTCGAATACCTGCTATTTCAGCTCCTGCTTCAATTATCCTGTCGTAATTCGTCGTGAAAATATGTAATCGATCCCTTGTCGCTGTTCGACTTGAAAAACTCATCAAAAAACTTACTAAATAATTAAACGTTTGTGTTTTTAAATCGTTTTTTGCATCGCGAATTAACTTTT
Source organism: Enterobacter cloacae complex sp. 2024EL-00227 (assembly GCF_043945315.1). NCBI lineage: Bacteria > Pseudomonadati > Pseudomonadota > Gammaproteobacteria > Enterobacterales > Enterobacteriaceae > Enterobacter > Enterobacter cloacae complex sp. 2024EL-00227. The sequence goes on along the minus strand of NZ_JBIMQP010000041.1, from coordinate 4,316 downwards.
CCCCATTACTAACTGAATCTGAGAATAATTTCAAACATCTTGTTAGCTCATTATTTAACTCAACTAACTCACTTTTTAAATTTCGATATGGGAGAGCACCAGGAGGCGGTTCTGGAAGTGGGAGATTTTGCGCAGTTAAAATCTCTAATCCTTTAATTAACTCATTAATTGAACGGATTTGGTCTTCAATATTACCTCTTCCTCTTCCTGAGGCTTCAGCTGTTTTAGCTACATAACTATCTATTTCAGCCTTGCAAACTTTGAGATCATTAATCCATCCCATGCCTTGAGGTTTCGTGCCTGTCGCTGACTCTTGGATTGCTGAACTAAGTCCCGCGCCAATAAGTATATTTAGGTGTTCAGACTGAAAAAGAGCAGTTAACCAAGGTTCTATTCTTAAACGCAAAAAATCAGGAGTGATTTTATCTCCTGGTTTTGCCCATGAGCAGTGTCCAACAACTTTAAATGCACCAACTTCGCTGTGTGGATCCAACTGAACCGGAGACTGGTCATCTCCAAGCTTTAAGTATTGACTCACTTTGAATTCATCCTTCGTTAGAGTTAATAGCTGTTTTTCTTTTCAGCCTAAAATAGGTCGCCCTTGATATACCCGTTTTTTCCATTACTTCCTTAACTTGTACGTCCTTATTAATCAATTCATTAGCTAATTCAGCCTTCTTGTGAGGCTTTCTTCCGAATTTGACCCCCTTAATCATAGCGGTCTTCCGCCCATCGTTAGTTCGCTCCAAGATCCTTTCTCGTTCCGCCTCGGCAACAGCTGCTAGTATCTGGATAACCATTTTTCCCATTGTGCCTTCAGTACTAAGACCATTCTCTAGAAATCGGATAGCGATGCCTTTTTTATAGCAAGTATCCACAATACGAATCATATCAGCGGTATTACGTCCTAGACGATCCATTTTAGTACAGAGGATGATGTCATCTTTCTCCGCTCTGGCAAGGAGTCTCTGTAGCCCTGCACGCTCATCAGTTGCTCCTGACATCATGTCAGTAAATACACGATCATCCCTCACTCCCGCTGTTTTGAGTTCAGTAATCTGGCTCGTCAGTTTCTGATGGCTGGTTGATACTCTTGCATATCCTAATAATGCCATTTTGGTCTCATAAATCGATATTGATACTGCGTAGTATCATAAGGTATAAATCGCGATTTTTGATACTAATGTATGATGCCGTTTTGAGCAGTCTCACAATTTATAATATTTGAGACGGTTAAAAAAAGGACAGAACTCCCGTTTACGAAAGGATGCGCAATGAGTGATGACTTTCTTACCAGCGAACAGACAGAAAACTACGGTCGCTATGTGGCAGACCCAAATGAGGTTCAGCTGGCTCGGTATTTTCATCTGGATGAGCGTGACCTTGCTTTTATTAATCAGCGACGGGGAAAACATAACCGGCTGGGGATTGCACTTCAGCTGACTACGGCGCGCTTTCTGGGAACGTTTCTTCCTGATCCCCTTCAAATTCCCTCATTCATCCGTTTTTACATTGCGGCACAGTTGAACATCAGCCGACCAGAGATCCTTTCCCGGTATGCTGAAAGAGAAAATACCCGCTGGGAGCATCAGGGGCTTATCAAGCTCTATTATGATTATCATGATTTTGGTGATTTCCCCTGGACATTCAGACTGAAGCGTTTGCTCTATACTCGCGCCTGGCTCAGCAATGAGCGTCCAGGTCTGCTGTTTGATTTTGCTACCGCATGGTTGCTGCAAAATAAGATCCTGCTACCCGCAGCCTCGACTCTGACAAGGCTGATTGGCGAAGTACGCGAACGGGCAAGTCGACGATTATGGCGAAGGCTGGCTTTGTTGCCTGACAGCTGGCAGAAAACACAACTGGACGGTTTACTTGAAATACCTGAAGGGCAGCGTATATCGGTGCTGGAGGAGATGCGAAAAGGTCCTGTCACTATCAGTGGGCCGTCATTTACAGACGCCCTGGAGCGATATACCCGACTGCGTAGCATGGAGTTTTCCCGGTTGAATTTCTCCGGTCTGCCTGCCATCCAGCTGCGGAATTTGGCCCGTTATGCCGGAATGGCTTCGGTGAAATACATTTCAAGAATGCCTGACGAACGGCGACTGGCCGTGCTTACTGCGTTTGTGAAAGCACAGGAAATTTCGGCGCTTGACGAGGCCGTGGATGTGCTGGATATGCTTATTCTGGATATCACGCGTTCTGCAAAAAATATCGGGCAGAAAAAGCGGCTCAGGACCCTGAAAGATCTTGATCGTGCCGCGCTATTACTGGCACGGGCATGCACGTTATTACTTGATGAGAACACCGATGAAGCAGCTCTGCGGCAGGCTATTTTTCGCCGCATACCAAAGGACAAACTGGCTGAATCCGTCGGCAAGGTAAATGAGCTGGCGCGCCCGCAAGATACTCAGTTTCAGGATGAAATGGTGGAACAATATGGACGGGTGAAGCGTTTCCTGTCCGCGATGTTGCGTGACTTACACTTTCAGGCCGCCCCGGCCGGGGAGCTCACGTTGTCAGCAATCCATTATCTGGCCGAACTGAGTGGCTCAAAAAAGCGAATTCTCGACGATGCACCAGAGCAAATCATTTCCGGCCCATGGAAACGTCTGGTCTACGACAGAGATGGTAGGATTCTACGAGCGGGTTACTCGCTGTGTCTTCTCGAGCGCCTTCAAGATTCTTTGCGCCGTCGTGATCTCTGGCTGGAGAACAGTGATCGGTGGGGGGACCCGCGTCAAAAATTGCTTCAGGGAGCTGAATGGCAGGCACAACGCATCCCGGTATGTCGGGCGCTGGGTCATCCATCAGACGGAACTAAAGCAGCAGAACAACTGGCTACGCGGCTTGATGACACATGGAAATCAGTGGCTTCACGTTTTGCCTGCAACGCAGCGGTCAGCATAAGCAATGAAGGTAAGCATCCCTCACTGACGATTAGCAGTCTGGATAAACTGGATGAGCCACCGGCACTGATACAATTGAATCGTCGGGTAAGAGAATTGATCCCTCCGGTTGATCTGACGGAGCTGTTGCTTGAAATAGATGCCCGAACCGGTTTTACCCGCGAATTCAGCCACGTCAGTGAATCAGGTGCTCGGGCGCAGGATCTCCAGGTCAGTCTGTGCGCAACACTGCTGGCAGAAGCCTGCAATATAGGGCATGAACCCCTGATAAAGCATAATATTCCCGCGCTTACTCGCCATCGTCTGAGCTGGGTTAAACAAAATTATCTCAGGGCAGAAACGCTGGTCACCGCTAATGCACGGCTGGTTGATTTTCAGTCCACGCTGCCGCTCGCGGGGTACTGGGGAGGTGGTGAGGTTGCCTCCGCAGATGGTATGCGTTTTGTCACACCGGTTAAAACGGTTAATTCCGGACCAAATCGTAAATACTTTGGTTCAGGACGCGGTATCACCTGGTACAACTTCGTCTCCGATCAATACTCCGGTTTCCATGGCATTGTAGTTCCCGGGACGCTTCGTGATTCCATCTTTGTACTGGAAGGGCTTCTGGAGCAGCAGACCGGGCTGAATCCGGTAGAAATTATGACGGACACGGCAGGATCCAGCGATATCATTTTTGGCCTGTTCTGGTTACTGGGCTACCAGTTTTCCCCTCGTCTGGCCGATGCAGGCGGGGCGATATTCTGGCGGGCAGATAAAACGGCACATTATGGTGCCCTGAATGAGCTGGCCCGGGGATGTGTTGAACTGTCAAAAATAGAATCCCAATGGGATGAAATGATGCGAATGGCGGGCTCACTGAAGCTTGGGACCATCCATGCATCAGAGCTTATTCGTTCACTGTTGAGAAGTAGCCGACCATCTGGTCTGGCTCAGGCGATTATGGAAGTGGGCCGGGTCAACAAGACGTTGTATCTTCTCAACTATATCGATGATGAGGATTACCGGCGTCGGATCCTCACTCAGCTCAACCGGGGAGAAGGACGCCATGCAGTGGCTCGAGCCATTTGCTACGGACAACGTGGTGAGATTAGAAAACGCTACCGTGAAGGGCAGGAAGATCAACTCGGTGCTCTGGGTCTGGTGACCAATGCGGTTGTGCTGTGGAATACACTTTACATGCAGGAGGCGTTGTCACATCTTCGCAAATCGGGGGAAACACCTGAAGAGGAGCATCTGGCAAGATTATCGCCGCTGATACATGGCCATATAAATATGCTGGGACATTATACGTTTTCGTTACCGGAAGATATTCTGAAGGGCGAGTTAAGACCATTAAATTTGAATACAAACAATGAATTAACCTCTTAGCGTGGTTTTTTACATCATTGGACCTCGAACCCC
>NZ_JBIMQP010000040.1:0-9169 GCF_043945315.1 Enterobacter cloacae complex sp. 2024EL-00227 | reverse complement strand
GCGGCATAACCTGAATCTGAGGCAGCACCTGGCACGGCTGGGACGGAAGTCGCTGTCGCTCACAAAATCGGTGGAGCTGCATGACAAAGTCATCGGGCATTATCTGAACATAAAACACTATCAATAATTTTGAGTCATTACCCAGTTAGCAATAACCCCCGCTTGCGGGGGCCATACCCACCAGGAGCAAACGCAGAAAGCCCGAGATACTTCTGCTGTACCGGGGGCTGGCGACATTTCAGGCAACACTCATAGTTGACATCCTCCCCGCCCTAAAGGGCGGGGAGGATGTCAATAATAGCAGACCACATCATGATGTCATTCTGACCGACAGATGCCAGAAGCAGAGGATCCATCCCATTTTATACCTACCTTATAACACTTAGAAAAACAACATGTTAAAAATGTTTATTGGAAACAATTTTATTTCCAATTGTAATGATAACCATTCTCATATTAATATGGCTACGTGATAATTAACTTTTGATGCACTCCGCATGTCTGACCGTGCCACTTCCACAGCTTCCTTAACGTTCGAGTCGCTTTATGGCACCCATCACGGCTGGTTGAAAAGTTGGCTGACGCGCAAACTCCAGTCTGCCTTTGATGCAGATGACATTGCCCAGGACACTTTTTTGCGGGTAATGAGCAGCGAAACGCTCTCGACGATCCGCGATCCTCGCTCTTTCCTGTGCACTATCGCCAAACGCGTGATGGTGGACCTGTTTCGCCGAAACGCGCTGGAAAAAGCGTATCTGGAGATGCTGGCGCTTATGCCGGAGGGGGTAGCGCCTTCACCTGAGGAACGCGAAAGCCAGCTCGAGACCCTACAACTCGTCGACAGCATGCTGGACGGGCTAAACGGAAAAACACGTGAAGCGTTTCTGCTTTCGCAACTGGATGGCCTGACATACAGCGAGATTGCGCACAAACTCGGTGTTTCCGTCAGCTCCGTGAAAAAATACGTGGCGAAAGCCGTCGAGCACTGCCTGCTGTTTCGTCTGGAGCATGGGTTATGAATCCTTCGTTAACCGATTCCCGCCGTCAGGCGCTGCGTTCAGCTTCCCACTGGTATGCCGTGCTAAGCGGCGAGCGCGTCAGCCCACAACAGGAAGCGCGCTGGCAACAGTGGTATGAACAGGATCAGGATAACCAGTGGGCCTGGCAGCAGGTTGAAAACCTGCGCAACCAGCTTGGCGGTGTGCCTGGCGACGTTGCCAGCCGGGCGCTGCACGATACCCGCCTCACCCGCCGTCACGTGATGAAAGGATTACTGCTGTTGCTCGGCGCTGGCGGAGGCTGGCAACTCTGGCAGTCGGAAACCGGCGAAGGTCTGCGGGCAGATTACCGCACCGCCAAAGGCGCAGTCAGCCGTCAGCAACTGGAAGATGACTCCCTGCTCACGCTGAATACCCAAAGCGCGGCGGATGTGCGTTTTGATGCGCATCAGCGCACCGTCCGGCTCTGGTACGGTGAAATCGCCATTACTACCGCGAAAGATGCGCAGCAACGCCCCTTCCGCGTCCTGACCCGTCAGGGCCAACTCACCGCTTTAGGGACAGAATTTACCGTCCGCCAGCAGGATAATTTCACGCAGCTTGACGTGCAGCAGCACGCCGTGGAAGTGCTTCTCGCCAGTGCCCCCGCGCAAAAACGCATCGTGAACGCTGGTGAAAGCCTGCAGTTCAGCGCCTCTGAGTTTGGCGCAGTGAAACCGCTGGATGACGAGAGTACAAGCTGGACGAAGGGCATCCTGAGCTTCAGCGATAAACCGCTGGGTGAGGTGATAGCCACGCTAAGCCGTTACCGCAACGGCGTGCTGCGCTGCGATCCCGCCGTTGCCGGGCTGCGCCTGAGCGGGACGTTCCCGCTGAAAAATACCGATGCGATCCTGAACGTTATCGCTCAAACGCTTCCCGTTAAAATTCAGTCTATTACGCGGTACTGGATAAACATTTCACCGCTGTAAGAAAAATAATTCTCATTTCGATTGTCCTTTTTACCCTTCTCGTTCGACTCATAGCTGAACACAACAAAAATGATGATGGAGAAGGTATGACGCCGTTACGCGTTTTTCGTAAAACAACACCTTTGGTTAACGCCATTCGCCTGAGCCTGCTGCCGCTGGCCGGTCTCTCGTTTTCCGCTTTTGCTGCACAGGTTGATATCGCACCGGGATCGCTCGACAAAGCGCTCAATCAGTATGCCGCACACAGCGGAATTACCCTCTCGGTTGACGCCAGCCTGACGCGCGGCAAGCAGAGCAACGGCCTGCACGGAGATTACGACGTCGAGAGCGGCCTGCAACAACTGCTGGACGGCAGCGGACTGCAGGTAAAACCGCTGAGAAATAACAGCTGGACGCTGGAGACCGCGCCCGCGCCAAAAGAAGATGCCCTGACCGTGGTCGGCGACTGGCTGGGCGATGCGCGTGAAAACGACGTATTTGAACATGCTGGCGCGCGTGACGTGATCCGCCGTGAGGATTTCGCCAAAACCGGCGCAACCACCATGCGTGAGGTGCTTAACCGCATCCCTGGCGTCAGCGCGCCGGAAAACAACGGCACCGGCAGCCACGACCTGGCGATGAACTTTGGCATCCGGGGCCTGAACCCACGCCTCGCCAGCCGCTCGACCGTCCTGATGGACGGCATCCCCGTCCCCTTTGCCCCTTACGGTCAGCCGCAGCTTTCACTGGCTCCCGTTTCGCTCGGCAACATGGATGCCATTGACGTGGTGCGCGGTGGTGGTGCGGTGCGTTACGGACCGCAGAGCGTGGGCGGCGTGGTGAACTTTGTTACCCGCGCCATTCCGCAGGACTTTGGTATCGAGGCGGGGGTGGAAGGTCAGCTCAGCCCAACCTCTTCACAAAACAACCCGAAAGAGACGCACAACCTGATGGTGGGCGGCACAGCGGACAACGGTTTTGGCACCGCGCTGCTCTACTCCGGCACGCGCGGCAGTGACTGGCGCGAGCACAGCGCCACCCGCATCGACGACCTGATGCTGAAAAGCAAATATGCGCCGAATGAGGTGCACACCTTCAACAGCCTGCTGCAATATTACGATGGTGAAGCCGACATGCCCGGCGGCCTGTCCCGCGCGGATTACGACGCCGATCGCTGGCAATCCACCCGCCCGTATGACCGCTTCTGGGGCCGTCGCAAGCTGGCGAGCCTGGGCTACCAGTTCCAGCCGGACAGCCAGCATAAATTCAACATTCAGGGGTTCTACACCCAAACCCTGCGCAGCGGCTACCTGGAGCAAGGCAAACGCATCACCCTCTCGCCGCGTATCTACTGGGTGCGCGGTATTGAGCCACGCTACAGCCAGAGCTTTATGATCGGCCCTTCCGCGCACGAAGTGGGCGTGGGCTATCGCTATGTGAATGAATCAACGCATGAAATGCGTTACTACACCGCCACCAGCAGCGGGCAGTTGCCGTCCGGCTCAAGCCCTTACGACCGCGACACGCGTTCCGGCACCGAGGCGCACGCCTGGTATCTGGATGACAAAATCGACATCGGCAACTGGACCATCACGCCGGGTATGCGTTTCGAACATATCGAGTCATACCAGAACAACGCCATCAAAGGCACGCACGAAGAGGTGAGCTATAACGCACCGCTTCCGGCGTTGAACGTGCTCTATCACCTGACTGATAGCTGGAATCTTTATGCAAACACTGAAGGCTCGTTCGGCACCGTACAGTACAGCCAGATTGGCAAGGCTGTGCAAAGCGGCAATGTGGAACCGGAAAAAGCGCGAACCTGGGAACTCGGTACCCGCTACGATGACGGCGCGCTGACGGCGGAAATGGGGCTGTTCCTGATTAACTTTAACAATCAGTACGACTCCAACCAGACCAACGACACCGTCACTGCACGTGGCAAAACGCGCCATACCGGGCTGGAAACGCAGGCACGTTACGACCTGGGTACGCTAACGCCAACGCTTGATAACGTTTCCGTCTACGCCAGCTATGCGTATGTGAACGCGGAAATCCGCGAGAAAGGCGACACCTATGGCAATCAGGTGCCATTCTCCCCGAAACATAAAGGCACGCTGGGCGTGGACTACAAGCCGGGCAACTGGACGTTCAATCTGAACAGCGATTTCCAGTCCAGCCAGTTTGCGGATAACGCCAATACGGTGAAAGAGAGCGCCGACGGCAGTACCGGCCGCATTCCCGGCTTCATGCTCTGGGGCGCACGCGTGGCGTATGACTTTGGCCCGCAGATGGCAGATCTGAACCTGGCGTTCGGTGTGAAAAACATCTTCGACCAGGACTACTTCATCCGCTCTTATGACGACAACAACAAAGGCATCTACGCAGGCCAGCCGCGCACGCTGTATATGCAGGGGTCGTTGAAGTTCTGATGTGTTAACGCCCGGCTTGCCGGGCTTTTAGCTGGAATGTGACTATGTTGGCATTTATCCGTTTTCTTTTTGCAGGCCTGCTGCTGGTGATCGGCCACGCCTTTGCCGCCACGGTTCAGGACGAACACGGCACGTTTACACTCGATAAAACGCCACAACGGATTGTGGTGCTGGAACTCTCGTTCGCCGATGCGCTGGCCGCCGTGGACGTCAGCCCGATCGGTATTGCCGACGATAACGATGCAAAACGCATCCTGCCCGAAGTGCGTGCGCACCTGAAACCGTGGCAGTCCGTCGGAACGCGCGCGCAGCCGAGCCTGGAAGCCATTGCTGCCCTGAAACCAGACCTGATCATTGCCGACAGCAGTCGCCATGCGGGGATTTACACTGCCTTGCAGCAAATCGCGCCGGTACTGCTGCTTAAGTCCCGCAACGAAACCTACGCTGAAAATTTGCACTCAGCGGCTATCATCGGCGAAGTGGTAGGTAAAAAACGAGAGATGCAGGCGCGTCTGGAACAACATAAAGAGAAGATGGCGCAGTGGTCCAGCCAGCTTCCCACAGGGACACGCGTGGCCTTTGGCACATCACGCGAACAGCTATTCAACCTGCATACCCAGGAGACCTGGACCGGCAGCGTGCTGGCTTCTCTGGGGCTGAACGTTCCCGCTGCGATGGCGGGCGCGTCCATGCCGTCCATCGGCCTGGAGCAACTGCTGGCGGTCAATCCTGCCTGGCTGCTGGTTGCCCACTATCGCGAAGAGAGCATTGTTAAACGCTGGCAACAAGATCCGCTCTGGCAGATATTAACCGCCGCGCAGAAGCAGCAGGTTGCTTCAGTCGACAGTAACGCCTGGGCGCGGATGCGCGGTATTTTTGCCGCAGAGCGTATTGCCGCTGACACGGTAAAAATCTTCCACCATCAGCCGCTTACCGATGTGAAATGACCGCGCTAAAACACCCGGTGCTGCTGTGGGGGCTTCCCGTTGCAGTACTTATTATTATTTTCTGGCTGAGTCTGTTTTGCTACTCGGCCATTCCTGTTTCCGGAGCAGACGCAATCCGCGCCCTGCTGCCTGGACACACGCCAACGCTACCAGAAGCGCTGGTGCAAAACCTTCGTTTGCCGCGAAGCCTGGTCGCCGTTCTGATCGGCGCAAGCCTGGCGCTCGCGGGCACGCTGCTGCAAACCCTGACCCACAACCCAATGGCCTCTCCTTCACTGCTCGGCATTAACAGCGGCGCGGCGCTGGCTATGGCGCTTACCAGCGCGCTGAGTCCGACGCCGGTTGCAGGCTATTCCCTGTCGTTCATCGCGGCATGCGGGGGCGGCGTGAGCTGGCTGCTGGTCATGACCGCAGGAGGCGGGTTTCGTCATACCCAGGACAGAAACAAACTGATCCTCGCGGGTATCGCGCTGTCGGCCTTTTGTATGGCCCTGACCCGCATCACCCTGCTGCTGGCCGAAGATCATGCTTACGGCATCTTTTACTGGCTGGCAGGCGGAGTGTCCCACGCCCACTGGCAGGATGTCTGGCAGCTCTTGCCGGTGGTGGTCACTGCAGTCCCTGTCGTGTTGCTGCTGGCGAATCAACTGAACCTGCTCAACGTCAGCGACAGTACCGCCCATACGCTGGGAGTGAACCTGCCGAGACTACGTTTGATCATCAATATGTTAGTGCTGCTTCTGGTTGGCGCGTGCGTCAGTGTGGCAGGTCCGGTGGCGTTTATCGGCCTGCTGGTGCCACATCTGGCGCGCTTCTGGGCAGGCTTCGATCAGCGCAACGTACTGCCGGTGAGCATGCTGCTGGGGGCCACGCTGATGCTGATGGCAGATGTACTCGCACGCGCGCTGGCCTTCCCCGGCGATCTGCCCGCAGGCGCAGTGCTGGCGCTGATTGGCAGTCCTTGCTTTGTCTGGCTGGTGAGGAGGCGAGGATGAAAATTGCGCTGGTCATTTTCATCACCCTTGCCCTGGCAGGTTGTGCGCTGTTATCACTCCATATGGGGGTGATCCCCGTGCCGTGGCGCGCGCTGCTGACCGACTGGCAGGACGGACGCGAGCATTATTATGTATTGATGGAGTACCGACTGCCGCGCTTGCTGCTGGCACTGTTTGTCGGTGCAGCCCTCGCCGTGGCGGGCGTGCTGGTACAGGGGATTGTGCGTAACCCGCTAGCATCACCGGATATTCTCGGCATTAACCATGCCGCCAGCCTTGCCTCTGTGGGAGCACTGCTTCTTATGCCATCACTATCCGTGATGGTGCTGCCGCTGCTGGCCTTTGCGGGCGGTATGGCGGGGTTGATCTTGCTGAAGATGCTGGCAAAGACCCACCAGCCGATGAAGCTGGCGCTCACCGGCGTGGCGCTTTCCGCCTGCTGGGCGAGCCTGACGGATTACCTGATGCTCCTGCACCCGCAGGATGTAAACAGTGCCCTGCTGTGGCTGACGGGTAGCTTATGGGGGCGCGACTGGCACTTTGTGAAGATTGCCGTGCCGTTGCTCATTCTGTTTTTGCCGCTGAGCCTGCGCTTTTGTCGCGATCTCGACCTGCTGGCGCTGGGCGATGCACGAGCAGCCACGCTCGGCGTGTCGGTTCAGCGCACCCGGTTCCAGGGGCTGATGCTGGCTGTCGCGATGACAGCAACCGGCGTGGCCGTCTGTGGCCCGATAAGTTTTATTGGTCTCGTCGTGCCGCACATGGTGCGCAGGATCGCCGGCGGGCGTCACCGCTGGCTGATGCCCGTTTCGGCCCTGACGGGCGCGTTGTTGCTGGTCATTGCCGATCTGCTGGCACGAATCATTCATCCGCCGCTGGAGCTTCCGGCAGGCGTGCTGACCGCCATTATCGGCGCACCGTGGTTTGTCTGGCTGCTTGTGAGAATGCGATAAATGAGATTACGTACTGAAAATCTGACCGTCAGCTATGGCGCACAAACCGTGCTGGATGGACTTTCTCTCGCCCTGCCTGCCGGAAAAATCACGGCCCTGCACGGCCCTAACGGTTGCGGGAAATCGACGCTGTTGAACTGTTTTTCTCGCCTGTTAACACCAGACTCTGGCGAGATATTGCTTGATGAAAAACCCATAGCCGGTTTTTCCGCCCGCCAGCTGGCTCGCCGCCTGGCTTTACTGCCGCAACACCATTTATCCCCCGAGGGGATCACTGTACGGGAACTGGTTTCCTACGGCCGCAGCCCGTGGCTGTCGTTGTGGGGGCGACTCTCCGCGGAAGACAACGAGCGGGTCAACGTGGCAATGAGTCAGACCCGGACGCGCAATCTGGCTGACCGCAGGTTAACCCAGCTTTCCGGCGGCCAGCGCCAGCGTGCGTTTCTGGCGATGGTGCTGGCACAGGATACCCCACTCATTCTTCTTGATGAGCCTACGACCTACCTCGATATCAATCATCAGGTTGAACTGATGCGCCTGATGGTTGAACTCAAAAGGCAGGGGAAAACCGTAGTGACGGTACTCCACGATCTGAATCAGGCCAGCCGCTATTGCGATCATCTGGTGGTACTGGCAAGCGGTCGCGTGATGGCGCAAGGTGCTCCGGAAGCAGTGATGAAACCAGAGCTTCTAAAGACGGTGTTCAGCGTAGAAGCGGAAATCCATCCCGAACCGGTATCTGGCAGACCCATGTGTGTGGTGAAGTAGTCTGGCGAAGTCATAAGGATCATCACAGGACAGATAAAGGAAGTGATAACCACCTGCCAACAGGCACCAAAATCTGGCTGGTTGCCGGTATCACCGACATGCGCAACGGCTTCAATGGTCTCGCCGCAAAGGTGCAGACGATGCTGAAAGATGACCCGATATCCGGCCATGTCTTCATCTTCCGGGGCCGCAGCGGCAGTAAGGTCAAACTGCTGTGGTCCACCGGCGACGGGCTGTGCCTGCTGACCAAACGGCTGGAACGCGGCCGCTTCGCCTGGCCCTCTGCCCGCGATGGCAAAGTGTTCCTGACCCCGGCGCAGCTGGCAATGCTTCTGGAAGGCATCGACTGGCGGCAGCCTAAAAGACTGCTTACGTCCCTGACCATGTTGTAGGCCTCTTTATCCTGGTTGTCGTTGAATAAGCCTGGTAAAATGCGGGCTTATGAACAACACCTCCCCCTGACGACATCCTTCTGCTGAAACAGCGCCTGTCCGAACAGGAAGCGCTGAACCGCGCCCTGCTGGAAAAGCAGGCCGACCGGGAGCGCGAAATAGACCATCTGCAGGCGCAGCTGGATAAGATTCGCCGGATGAACTTCGGCAGTCGTTCTGAATAAATCTCCCGCCGCATCGCGCAGATAGAAGCCGACCTGAACCGGCTTCAGACAGAAAGCGATACGCTGACGGGTCGGGTTGCCGATACGGGCCGGGCCCCGTATCGTTTTAACCCTGAATATTCATCGCAGATATTGTTTCGGGTTTTCCGGTATACCAGCCCTGAACTAGGTAACCGGGGCCAAGAGAACGGACGAATTCAAACTGTCCTGGCGTTTCCACCCCTTCAAACACCAGTGGTTTGCCAGTACCACGTAACCCTTTCACCACAGAAACAAGTAGCGCTCGCTTCACCGGGTCATCAATATTGGCAATAAAAATACGGTCTATTTTTATCTCATCGAAATCCAGTACCGTCAGCCATTCAATATGGGGGCCGCTTGGCAAACGGAATCTATGGTCACTCCCGTTTTTGCAACACCGATTTTGACGACAAGTTGGCTTGCTTGAATCTATCCGGCGTCTGAATGGGATTTTATTCCCGCGCCTTGATGAGTTCCGCGCCTGATGAA